>QHOZ01000025.1:2332-30733 GCA_003219495.1 Verrucomicrobiota bacterium
TACGATCTTTCCAAGCACGACAAGGACAAGCGGCCCGGTGGCGCCAGGCTGAAGGAAATCAAGTTTCGCGTAAACATCGACGATCACGATTACCTGACGAAAGTTCGGCACGCGGAAGAATTTCTCGATCGCGGAAACAAAGTGCGCGTCCAGCTGCAATTTCGCGGGCGCGAAATGGCGCACCAGGAATTCGGGATACAATTGATGCACCGCGTGCGCGATGATCTCGCCGGAATGTCGCAGGTGGAAATGGACCCGAAGATTACCGGTCGCAACGTCACGATGACTCTGGCGCCGCTTCCCGCCAATCGTCGCAAACGGCGTTTCCTTACGCCGACGAAAGAAGGCGAAACCTCCGCGACTGCTACCGATTCCGAGAACGGCAGCGATTCGTAGTCTCGAACCGTCTACGGTTTCTTCTGCGGCGGAGCTGCTTTCGGCGGAGCTGCAATTCCGGGCGCGTTTGTTGGCACCTGCGGTTGCGTGCTTGCGCGAATCTTGTCCAAGCGCGCTTTGCGATCGAGCGCTTCCTTATTCTTCGAATTCACTTTGAGCGCGGCATCGTTTTCCTTCGTGGCGTTATCTAAATCGCCGCGCATCTCATAAATGTAGGCGCGATAGTTGCGATACTTGATCTCGCCCGGATTGGCTTTGCTCGCCTCCTCGTAATCGGCCAGCGCCTTGTCGTAATCATTGATCTTCACTTCAACGGCTGCGCGCAGCTCGAAAGCGCGGGCGTCCGGTTTGATTTTGATCGCTTCGTTCAAATCGTTCATCGCATCCTGGAACCTTTGATCGTTCGTGTAGGCGTAGGCGCGCTGTTGAAAAGCGACCGCGAGGTTCGCGGTGTATTTGCGATCCATTTCGGCGGCTTTTCTAAAACCGTCGATCGCTTTGTTCCAATCCTGATCTTTGGCTGCTTGTGCGGCGTCGCGCGCAATTTTTGCCGCTTGAGGGTTTCCCTCCTGTTGCGCGGCCTGCGCAATCGACAATCCAACCGCCGTGAGGCAAACGATAAAACATGTTTTCATAATGTAGCGAGGTTGACGTTCAGCTTTCCCGAATAATTCAAGACTGCCGCTGCCATTCTTCAAGTGCAATGACTAAGTCTGCTCCGGGCCGGAGGATTGGTCATTGTCGGTCTTCGCCTCGGGCTCGCCAGGGGTTTCGCTCGGGCCCGCTTCGTCGACCCGAGTAATTCGCTGTGCCCGGCCGTTTTTTTCATCGATCACAACGACCGCGCCGTGCAAACGCACTTCGCCCGGCGCAACCGGAAAGGCGGCCGGCATGTTGGTGACAAAGCGATTCAGGATCGGGTCGACCGCGCGCCCGAGAATGGAATTTGTCGGTCCACACATTCCCGCATCGCAGAGGAACGCCGTCCCGCCGGGAAAAATTTGTTCGTCTGACGTTTGCACGTGCGTGTGCGTCCCGAGCACCGCCGAAACTTTCCCATCGAGAAAACGTCCCATCGCAATTTTCTCGCTCGTGGTTTCGCCGTGAACATCGACAATGATGTTCGGAGTTTCTTCGCGCACTTTTGCGACCGTTTCTTCCGCCGCGCGAAAAGGATTTTCGAGGATCGGCTGCATGAAGGTTCGACATTGCACATTGATCACGCCGAAATAAGCGCGGCTCCGTGTCGATGAAACCCAAAAGCTCTTTCTGATCCCATACGTGATCCCCGGTCGTCACGACCGACACGCCGGCCCGTAGAAGATCGATCGTAATTTTACCGGTAATTCCGCGTCCGCCCGCCGCGTTCTCGCCATTCACAATCGTGAAATCGATTCGGTGTTGCTCTTTAAGTTTCGGCAAACATGCGATCACCGCGTCGCGTCCGGGCTGGCCCACGATGTCGCCGAGGAAAAGAACCGTTAGCATTGAACAGGATCGTATTGCACAGGTTCAAAACGTCGATGCTAATTCGTTCGATCGTTATTGTTTGCTCCTTAATTGTTTCCGCGTCGTCGATCTTCGCCGCGGCAGCAGCGGACAATCTCGGCATTCTCGGAAGCAAACCGCGTTGGGATGTGCTCGAGCATTATCAGCGCACGATTACTCATGACGAGTTCGCCCATTTGCTGAACGGCGTGTATTGCACGCACGGCATTCCGGCCGACCTGATCAAGATCGACAACGACAATGCGGAGATCGTGACGAATCGCGAAGCCGGTAAAGTTTTCACGCTTCAGTTCGCGCCCGACGCGAATTCGAAAGCGCACGTGCCCCGACTTTGGCGCTCGGCGAAATCGTTGCCCTCAACAAACACAAACAAACCCCTCGCCGGTTTGCGCATCGCGCTCGATCCCGGCCATCTCGGAGGCAAATGGGCAAAAATGGAAGAGCGCTGGTTTCAAGTCGGCGATACGAAACCGGTGACGGAGGGCGATCTCACTTTGCGCGTTTCACGACTCCTCGCTGCGCGATTACGAAAGCTTGGCGCGACTGTGTTGTTCGTTCGCAACAGCGCGCAACCAACGACGCCGAAGCGGCCGGAAGATCTCAAAGAGCTTGCGCGCAAAATTTTAATCAAGAACGGCGTGCCTCGTCCACGCGACGAAGTTTTAAACCCCAAGGACCCGGAGAAGGAAGGCACGATCAAGTTTCAAAGCGAGATTCTGTTTTATCGCTACAGCGAAATTCGGCAGCGCGCCGTGCGCGTGAATAACAAACTGCATCCCGATCTGGTTGTTTGCCTGCATTTCAACGCGGAAGGGTGGGGCGATCCGGCGAACCCGACGTTGATCGACGAGAATCATCTGCATCTGCTCGTGAACGGCTCCTATTTGCAGGACGAGCTCGGATTTGACGACGAGCGATTCGAAATGATTCGGCGCCTGCTGAGCCGCGTTTACGAGGAAGAACTTCCGATTGCGGACAGCGTCGCCGGCTCGATGGCGAAAGCGACCGCGCTTCCGGCGTATCAATACCCGACGACGCAAACGACGACGAAAGTCGGGACGAGCGGTTACGTGTACGCGCGCAACCTTCTCGCGACGCGGATTTATCGTTGCCCGGTGGTTTATTGCGAGCCGTATGTAATGAACAGCAAGGACGGGTTCGCGCGGATCGAAGCCGGCGATTATGAGGGCACGAAGGAAATCAACGGGGTTCAGCGCAAAAGCATTTTCCGCGAATACGCCGACGGCGTGGCCGATGGCTTGGCCGAATATTATCGAAGCGCTCGCGGTTTATAATTTCGCAACCGCGTCGCGAATATCATCCATCGTTACGTCGCTCGCGAGAAACGCCGAACCGGGCTTCGGCGTGAGCACGAACCGGATCTGGCCGCGCTCGAATTTTTTGTCGAACTTGAGCGCGTCGAAGATTTTCTCGCGCGGAAAATCCCTCGGCAGTTTCGTCGGCAATTGGAATTTCTTCAGAAGATCGACAATCGCGTCGCGATCCGATTGGGGCAGGCCGCTTTTTCGCATCGAGATCTCTGACGCAGCCACGATTCCCAGACTCACCGCCTCTCCGTGTGGAATTTTATAATCAACCGCGCGTTCAATTCCGTGCGCGACGGTGTGACCAAAATTCAGCAGCGCACGCTCGCCCTTTTGATCGTGCTCGTCGTTCGCAATGATGCGCGCTTTGAGCTCAACATTTCGCTGAATTAATGGCGCGAGATCGTTAATGTCTTGCATCGCGTTGAATATTCCCGCATCGGCGATGATTGCGTGCTTGATGATTGACCAGCGCCGGTTGATGGATTGCGCCGATTAAATTTTTGCCGGCATCCGTGTTGACGCCGGTCTTGCCGCCAATCGAGCTGTCGACCATCGCCAGGAGCGTCGTCGGAATCTGCACGTGCGGAACGCCGCGGAGAAAAATGGAGGCGACGAATCCTGAGAGATCGCCAATCACGCCGCCGCCGAGGCCGATAACGAACGCTTGTCGATCCAAGCCGGCGCCGAGCATTTGCTCGCAAATCTCGCCAGCCTGCTCGAGCGACTTCGATTGCTCTCCCGCTTGAACCGTGATGAGCGTCGGCTCAAAACCGGCCGCGCGTAAGCTGTTTTGAACTTGCACCGCGAACCGGGGACCGACGTTCGTGTCTGAAATGGTTGCGCAACGGGACGACTGCAGCTTTTCCTTGATCCGTTCGCCAACGGTCGCGAGCAATCCCGGGCCGATCAGGACAGAATACGTCTTTCCGCCGGTGCGTACTTCGGTCGAGATCACGGCGAGACGGTATTGGGTTTTTGCGAGATGGAAAAAGGAAAACCATTCGTTCGCGAAAGCCTTTCGGAGTTGACAAAACTGGCTACCATCCTGTGTAACTACTTTATGCCGGACGAAACAACGCCTCCGCCGCCCGTTTCGGATGTTCCGAAATCCACCGGCCTTCCCTCCAACATCGCCGCAGCGCTCGCCTGCATCCCGTTGATCGGCGGCATCGTGTTCTTTATTTTGGAAAAACGAGACGCGTTCGTGCGGTTCTACTCGATGCAATCGATCGTTTTCGGTCTCGCCTGGTTTCTGTTCAACATTGTCTCCAAAATCCTGTTCATGATTTTGGGATCGATCCCGGGAATCGGCGGTATTCTCGTCTTCTTTTGGTCGATCATCGCCGCGATTATCCACATCGGTTTCGTCGTGCTTTGGATTATCGCGACCGTGAAAGCGTTCACGGGTGTGCGCTGGGATATTCCTTACGTCGGACCGATCGCGCGCAAGCAAGCGGGCGAAAGTTAATGCCCGTCCGGCTCGGACTCGCCGCTGCCTAGAATCTTCACCACCAGCTCGGTCAGAATTAATTCGTGATCGAGCTGTGTCGTAACAATCCGCAAGTTCGCCGCCAAACACGCTTGCATCCCTTCGACTAATTGCTCCACCGAAAATCGATGCGCATTCTGCGCAGCGAGGCCGAGCGTGTAAGCGTTGATCGTTCCGTCCTTCTTGCGCGGCAAATGCGCGGTGGCGTCCGCGGGCAAACGATTCACCGCCGAAATAAATGGAAACGGAACGTGTGGTCGCGGAATCCGGTGACGCTCCATCAAATCTTTCGCGAGCAATAGATTTCGCACCGTCGGCAAAATCGCGACGAGTAAAATGCCAATCGCGCTCTCGCCTTGATCGAGTAATTGCCGGACCAACTCGAGCGCGCGCTCCAGATCGCGCGCGGCCAGCGCGTTGCTTAAATCGAAAATGACTCCCTCGCGCGTGAGCGGCACCAGCAAGCGCACAAGATCGACATCGACCGCGCGCTCTTTCCCGAGATAGATGTCGATCTTCTCCAGCTCGTTCTCGATTTCCCGCGTGTCGCCGCCGGTGAGTAAAACAAAAAGCTCCAGCGCGTCGTCGCTGAATTGCAGTTTTCGTTTTTTAGCGCGCGCCTGCACCATTTCGGTCGCTTCTTCTTCCCAACCGCCGCGGCTCGAATC
Organism: Verrucomicrobiota bacterium; assembly: GCA_003219495.1. The sequence continues at coordinate 7,723 of QHOZ01000025.1, forward strand.
GAGCTTATCGAACACTTCGAGCTCGGCGCGTTTGACGAGCGTTTTGTAAAACGATCGCCGCTTGTCCACGTCGACCGCGCTGATCAAGAACGTGACGTCCGATCCAATTCCCGATTCCAACGTTTCGGTCAGCTCTTCGAGCGCGCTTTGCACCGCCTGTGATTTCGATTTTTGATCGTCGCCGAGAAAGTTCGCGTTCTTGAGCCAGACGACTTTTTCACCGCCGAAAAACGGCAGCGTGCGCAACGCCTCGATTGTCGATCTTATCCGCGCCGCTGCTTGATCGGCGTTGTCCGCCGCGCCGTCGATCGTTTCCAAACCGAATTCGCCCGCGTCCTTCGGTTTCAATTTTTCTGCGAGCGTCGCCGCCGTGTTTTTTATTTCGAGATCGTCGGAGCCGGCGACGGCGTAGATTTTCGACGCAGCAACGGGTTTGGCTTTTGTCTTCGGCACGACATCAGTTTGCCGGCGTCGCGGTTGGAGGGCAAGCGCAGCGCTGCGCTACAAAATATTGGCTTGTAGCAAAGTTGTTTGTCGTAGCCACAGCCCTCTAGGCCGTTGACGTCGCAGAGCGACTGGCTATACGCGCGAGCGTCTGCGCCCGGAATTGCGCGTGTACTTCACGGGTCGGCGTTTCGGCTCGATCTTGGTGATGCCGGCGCCGCTTTTCACTTCCATGATCTGATCGCGTAAAAGCGCTGCGCGCTCGAATTCCAGATTGGCCGAAGCGTGCTGCATTTCTTCTTCGAGCTCGCGCAATAATTCAGTGAGATCGAAATTGCCGCCGGCTTCGTTAATGACTGAGGATGCGATCTCGCGACCGCGCAGGATCGTGTGCAAACTTTCCTGAACCGCGCGCCGAACCGTCTGCGGCGTGATGCCGTGCTTCTCGTTGTATTCCATCTGCTTGGTGCGGCGATAGTCTGAGATCGACATCAACGCCTGCATGCTTTGCGTGATTTGATCGGCGAATAGCACGACCTCGCCATTGATGTGACGCGCGGCCCGGCCCGCGGTTTGAATCAAAGAAGTTTGGCTGCGCAAAAATCCTTCCTTGTCCGCGTCCAAAATGCAGACGAGCGAGACCTCGGGAAGATCAAGACCTTCGCGGAGCAAATTGATTCCGACGAGAATGTCGAACTCCGCCGCGCGCAAAGCCCGCAAAATTTCGACGCGCTCAATCGTGTCGATGTCGCTGTGAAGATAACGGACCTTCAGTCCCACGTCGCGAAGATAATCCGCGAGATCTTCTGCGGTGCGCTTCGTTAGCGTTGTGATCAAAACGCGCTCGGCCTTTTCCACGCGCTGGCGGCAAAGCTCGATCGTGTCGTCAATCTGATGCTTGAGCGGCTTCACCGTAATCTTCGGATCGAGTAATCCCGTCGGGCGAATAATTTGTTCGACGACCAACGGCGAGCCGGGCGTCTTCACATCGAACTTGTCCGGCGCTTCATCCGTCCGTGAAATGTTCACCTCGCCGTTGGGTGAGCGATTTTTTCCCGGGAGAACAAACGGAACCGGTTCGTCCTGGCCAATCCGTTGACGTTTGTGCGGCACGTAGCCTGTATTTCCGACGACGCTATTTTGAATTTCAAATTCGGCGGGCGTGGCGCTCACGTAAATGAGCTGGTTCGTTGTCTTCATGAACTCGTCGAAGTTCAATGGCCGGTTGTCGAGCGCGCTCGGCAATCGGAATCCGTAATTCACGAGCACGGTTTTGCGTGAGCGGTCGCCCTCGTACATTCCGCCAATCTGCGGAATCGTGGCGTGCGATTCGTCGATCACGACCAAGAAATCCTTTGGAAAAAAATCGACAATCGTGTACGGCTTCGAGCCCGGCGGCCGGCCGGACAAGTGGCGCGAATAATTTTCGATGCCGTTGCAGAATCCCATCTCCTGCAACATCTCGAGATCGTATTCGGTGCGAATGCGCAGTCGCTGCGCCTCGAGGAGTTTGTTGTCCCGCTCGAGCACCTTGATTCGATCCTCCAGCTCCGCGCGGATTGTTTGCAGAGCGCGATTTAATTTATCGGCCGGCGTCACGAATTGTTTCGCCGGGAAAAACGTGATCACGCTGAGCGATTCGCGCGCGTGGCCGGTGAGCGGATCGAATCGCGTGATTGCATCGATCTCGTCTCCGAAAAACTCCAGTCGCACCGCGTCTTCGTCGGCGGTGGCGGGAAAAACTTCGACAACGTCGCCGCGAACTCGAAATTTGCCGCGCGAAAAAGCAATGTCGTTGCGCTCGTAAAGCATGTCGACCAACCGGCCGAGCACCGCTTCGCGCGAAGTGTTCTGGCCGCGCTTCACCGTAAGCAACATTCGCTCGTAATCTTCGGGCGAGGTAACGCCGTAAATGCACGAAACGCTCGCGACGACGATCGTGTCGCGCCGCGTCAGGAGCGCGCTGGTCGCCGACAATCGCAAGCGCTCGATCTCCTCATTGATCGACGAATCCTTCTCAATGTAGGTGTCGGTGCGTGGGATGTAGGCTTCCGGCTGATAATAATCGAAGTAGCTGACGAAATATTCGACCGCGTTCTTCGGGAAGAATTGTTTGAACTCCGAGTAAAGCTGCGCCGCGAGCGTTTTGTTGTGCGAAATCACGAGCGTGGGCCGATTCAACTCTCGAATCACGTTCGCGATCGTGAATGTTTTGCCCGAACCGGTAACGCCGAGCAATGTCTGGTGACGATTGCCTGCATCCACAGACCTAATCAGCTTCGCGATCGCCTGACCCTGGTCGCCGCGCGGTTGATAGTCCGATTCGAGCTGAAAAGACATCCCGCAACATAACTGTGATTTGACGGCGAGGCCACTAAGCGGCGATAAGATCGACAACAAAATGTCAACTGAGTCGAGGCCGGGCGTTCAGTTGGAGATTGGTCACGTCTTGTTCGTGGACGTGGTTGGTTATTCCAAACTGCTGATCGATCAACAACGCGATCTCCAGGAGCGTCTCACCGAAATCGTGCGCGGAACCGAAGCATTTCGCGCGGCGGAAGCCAGCGGGCGTCTGGTTCGACTGCCCGTCGGCGATGGAATGGCGCTCGTGTTTTTGGACAGTCCCGAAACGCCTTTGCGCTGCGCGATCGAGATTCAACGCGCGCTGAAGAACCAACCCGACATGCACTTGCGGATGGGAATCAACAGCGGCCCGATCAATCAGCTCCGGGACGTGAACGATCGCACAAACATCGCGGGCGCAGGAATCAACGTGGCGCAACGCGTGATGGATTGCGCCGATGCCGGTCATATTCTTGTCTCCAAACGAACGGCTGACGATCTCGCGCAATCGGCGCAATGGCAGCCGCACCTTCACGATCTTGGCCCATGTGAGGTGAAACACGCCGTCACGATCGAGGTCTTCAACTTCTACGACGGCGAGGTCGGCCAATCACAACCGCCGCAAAAATTCGCCGGTCGTGCCGCGGCGAAGCCGTGCCGCCGGAATTGGTGGATCGCTGCCGGGCTGATTGCTGCCGCGCTTCTCGCGTTGCTCGTTTACAAAAAGCGATTCGCGGGCGGGGACGTTCACGACAAGAGCATTGCGGTACTGCCGTTCGCGAACATGAGCGCCGATCCGCAGAACGCGTTTTTTGCCGACGGAATTCAAGACGACATCCTTACGAGTCTTTCTAAGATCAAAGATTTGCGCGTGATCAGTCGGACGAGCGTGATGGGATTTCGGGGAAGTAAAGAAACGCACAACTTGAAGGAGATTGGGCGGACACTCGGAGTGACGAACGTGCTTGAAGGAAGCGTGCGTCGCGACGGGAATCGCGTTCTCGTGACGGTGCAATTGATCGACGCGACAAAGGATCGACATCTATGGGCGAACCGCTACGACCGCACACTGACCGATTCACTCGGCTTGCAAGGCGAGCTCGCGGCTGAGATTGCCGAAGCGCTTCGGGTCACGCTGACCGCGGACGAGAAAGCGCGCGTCGAAACTAAACCGACTGAAAACGCCGACGCTTACCTGGTTTATCTCCAGGCGAACCAGATCGAACGCAATCCCGACACGCTTCTCGAAGACTACAGGAACGCCGAGCAGCTCTACGTAAAGGCAATCGCGCTCGATCCGAAGTTCGCCATCGCTCACGCCCGGCTCGCTTCCACGCGCGCGGAGATTTTTCATTATTATGAACCGACCGACGCGTGGAAAACGAAGGCGCGCGGCGAAGCGGAGATCGCTCTACAGCTGCAACCGAAGCTTGCGGAAGCGCACCTCGCGCTTGGTCAATGCATTTACTGGATCGATCAGAATTATGAGCGCGCATTACTCGAGTTCGAAACGGCGCTGCGATTGGCGCCAAACAATAGCGAAGCGGGCGTGTTGATCGGGGCGATTCAACGCCGCCAAGGCAAATGGCAGGAAGCACTCGAAAAGTACCAGCGCATCAGCAAACTCGATCCACAAAATCCAAACGTCATTCGCACGCTCTTGTATACGACAACTGCGCTGCGACGTTGGCCGGAAGCCGCGGAGCTCGTTGCGCGAATGCGCGCTCTCGCGCCGGCTTCTGTCGTGGCGAAGACGCAAAGCGGCTATGTCGATTTTTGGTGGAAGGGCGAGACTGCGCTTTTGAAAAAACTCTTGAGCGGAATCCCACCGCAAACCGATCCCGACGGAGAGATCACTTCTGTAAGATGGGATGTCGCGATGATCGCGCGCGAAGCGCGTCCTCGATGAATCACCGTTGACTGAATTCTCCTACACGAATGCGGGAATGACTCCGAAGAACTTTTTTTACGGTTGCATTGCGCTCGCGCAAGGCGACGCCAACGCCGCACGAACCTTTTTCGAATCGACACGCGCCAATTACGAAGCAGCAGTCAAAGAATCACCGGACAGCGCGGATCGGCATGCCCAACTCGGAACCGTTTACGCGTTCTTAGGCCGGAAAGAAGACGCGATTCGTGAAGGGCGGCGCGCGGTTGAGCTCAAGCCGGAGTCAGTCGATGCGCTCGATGGCGCGTTGATGAGTGCTTACCTTGCGCTCATCTATGCACGTTGCGGCGAAAAGGATCTCGCGTTTCCATTGCTGGAACGGCTTTTGAAAACTCCGGGCGCCATCGATAGCGGCAACTACAGCGTCAACGATCCGCGATTTCAAAAACTTCTCAGCGCGACGCCGTGAATCCGAAGCAATTCTTCTCCGAACTCAAGCGCCGCAAGGTTTACAAGGTCGCGCTCGGCTACGCGGTGGGCGGCTGGGCCCTCGCGCAAGGAATCGCACAAGTGTTTCCGATCTTCGACGTGCCGATCTGGATCGTGCGCCTGATTGTTCTTCTCATCATCCTGGGATTTCCGCTCGCGTTGGCGCTCTCGTGGTTTTTCGATCTGACGCGCTACGGAATTGTTCGCACTCCGGACTTGGACAAGATCGACATGGAAGGAGCGCGGACGAGCGATCACTCAATCGCGGTGCTTCCGTTTGTCGATCTTAGCCCGGGGAAAGATCACGATTATCTCAGTGACGGAATCGCGGAAGAGATTTTGACCGCCCTTTCGAAGATCGACAATCTGCGCGTGGCCGCGCGGCGTTCTGCGTTTTGGTTTAAAGATCGGCAGGCCGATCTTCGTGAAATCTCGAGCAAATTGAATGTCGCTCACGTGCTTGAAGGCTCGGTGCGGCGTGAGGAGAATCGCGTGCGTGTCACGGCGGAATTAATCGACGCGCGTGGCGGGTTCACGATTTGGTCGGACACGTTCGAGCGCGAAATGCAAAGCATCTTCGCGCTTCAAGATGAAATCACGCGCGCGATTGTCGAGACATTGAAACTGAAGCTGGCGATCGCGCCGCAAGCTCCCCAGTCGCGCAGTCTGGCGGCGTACGATTCTTATTTGCAGGGTTCATTCTATTCGGACAAAAGCACCGAGGAGGCGCTTCGGAAAAGCATAGAGCATTTTCAACGCGCCTTAGAGGTAGATCCACGCTTTTCTCGCGCCTGGACCGGAATTGCAAAAGCGTGGTTATGGCTGGCCGATGGTTATGTGGCTCCGCTGGAAGCTTACCCGAAAGTGCAGGAGGCCGCGCTTAATGCACTCAAGCTCGACAAAGACGACGCCGAGGCGCACGTGTACCTCGGCGAAACGAAACGCATTCTGGATTGGAACATGGACGGCGCCGCCCGCGAATTTTGTCGTGCTCTTGCGCTCGATCCGAAATCAACGCCTTCAAATTATTTTTCGGCAGCATTCTTCGCAGTGCGCGGTGAACGCGAAGAGGCGCTCAAATATTTGAAGCGCACCGCCACGATCGATCCGGCGTCGCTTTGGGTGAACAACGCGGCGTGTGAGCTCTTTCGCTATTTCGGTCTTTACGAAGAAGCGACCGTTGCGGGCGAGCGGTCATTACAACTGGATCCGGCATTTATTTTTGGCGAGCCGTTGCTGGCCGCACTTTATCGCGAGATGGGCCGGTTTGACGAAGCGATCGCTCTTTACAAGCGCGCGGAATCGGTGAACCCGCGTCCCGCGTTCGGTCTGGCCATCACTTATGCGATGATGCAGCGGCCGGATGAAGCGCGGAGCGTTCTGGCAAGAGCAATCTCGGCGCGCGGAAGTTACACGCCGGGCGATGCGGTTGCACACGTGCTGATCGCGCTGGGCGAGCATGAGGAAGCGATTCGCGAATTGGAGCGCGCGTGTGATGAACGGTCTTCCTCGGTCCACTTCATCGGAATCGCGCCGGAATTTAAGCCGCTGCGAACGGACAAGCGTTTCGTGTCGATGGTGAAGCGGCTCGGGCTTGAGCCGGAAAAAGTTTTTGCAGCAACGCCTTAGTTATTAAGCCGGAGCGTCGCGCATTTCGTTGAACGCGCGGCCGAGGTTTGCGATGACGTCAGTCGCGACGAGCGATTCTTCACTTGCGCCCCGTTCGAAGATACCGATTTCCGCGGCGCGGCCACACGCCCACGCGCCGAGGCGGCCGGCGTCGTACATGGATAGACCGCGCGCGGCGAGACCGGCGCAAACTCCAGTAAGCACGTCGCCCATTCCTCCACTCGCCATTCCGGGATTGCCGGTCGTGTTGTAAGTGATCGCTTTCCCGCGCTCGCAAATAATCGTGCGACTCCCTTTGAGCAAAAGCGTGACCGGAAATTTGTCGCAGAAGTTTCGGGCAATCCCGGCGCGCGCCATTTTTCCAGACTCCATCAAGCGTTTCATTTCGCCGGCGTGCGGCGTGAGCAACCGCGGACCGCGACAACTTCGCAAGATGTCGATCTTCTCCGCGGCAATGTTCAAGCCGTCGGCGTCTACAATCATTGGCTGCGGCAAATTTTCGATGAGGTTGAGAATTTCCGACGCGCGATTCTTGCCCAAACCTGGACCGACCGCCCAGACGTTGACGTTGTCCTGGTCGAGCAGCTCGCGGTATTTCCGAACCGGTTGCACCATTGATTCGATGGGCGCAGCCGCGGCGACGATCTCGTAAATTTCTTCGGGAACGAAAACTCTGACTAATCCGGCGCCCGCGCGAAGCGCACCGTGGGTTGCGAGCAAAGCCGCGCCGAGCAAACCTTTTGACCCGGCGACGATGCCGATGCGGCCGAATTCGTTTTTATAAGCGTCAAACCTGCGACGCGGCAAGAGCGGGCTGAGTGAGTGGGGCGCCGTGACAAGCTCGTTAGGCGTGCTGAGGTCGAGCGAAAGCCCGGAAAGCGGGACGACTTCGATGCGTCCGACGAAGTCCAGCGCCGAATCGACAATCAATCCGTGCTTCGCGAAACCGATCGTGATCGTGAAATCCGCCACGACCGAATCTTCGGGATCGTTTTCGCCCGAGTCGGAATCGAGTCCGGTCGGAAGATCGACCGCGAAAACGAAAGCGTTTTCTTCCCGGCGCAGTCGATTGATTTCGCGCGCGCCGGTGCGAATCGGTTCACGCAAGAACGATTTCGCCCCAGTGCCGAGCAAACCGTCGAGCACGATCGTCTGCGGCGCGAGCTCAATTGGATCGAATGGTCCCTGGGGTAATTCGCGCAGTGCTTTTAGTTTTTTCAGCGTCAGCTCGCTGCAATCGTCTTCCAGAAAGGCCGGTCGGATGTCGATCTTCCAGCCGATACGCTTCAGGTGTGCGGCGGCAACGAGCGCGTCGCCCCCATTGTGGCCTTTGCCCGCAAAGACGATGCAAGTGGCCGGTTTCGGGAAAAATTTGCGAACCGCGGCCGCGATGCCGAGGCCTGCTTCATCCATCAACGATTCGATCGTCGAACCTCGCGAAAAAGCGGATTCCTCCACCGCGCGCATTTGCGCCGAACTCAAGATAGGCGATTCCAATTTAGTCCTCCGCGCTCGCCGAGCTCGCTCTCTTTTTCTTCTTCCTGGATGACAACGACGCAGAGTCTGAATCCGAATCGGACGATTTCTTGCGCTTGGACGATGTCGATCTCGATGAGCTCTTGGAGCTGCGCTTGTGTTTTGAGCTCGAGAGGTCGGGATCCCGATAGTGGGTTTGGTCGATGAACGGTTGCAGCGGCACGGTCTCGGGTTCCAACGCGGCGGAACCAGAACTGTCGACAACTCTGGTCGCGCCCGGAATGCGCGCAACCGAGACACGGTTTTGAACGCCATGCGCAATTTCGAGCGCAAGCTTTTGGCGGTAGGAAGAATTCTGCGCGTACGATGCCTCGGTCGGGTTCGTTAGAAATCCGCATTCCACGAGCACGGAAGGGATACGCGTGTTTCGTAAAACATAAAACCCGCGGCGACGCACTCCTCGATTCCCTGACGGCGCGCCACCGGCGACGTAGTAATGAATGGCCGATGCAAGCGCCAAACTTTGTGAACTGTAAAAATACGTCTCGATCCCGCTCGCGCTGCGACGCGAGGTCGCGTTGAAATGAATGCAGACAAAAATCGCGTCGCGATATGAATTGGCGATCGCGACGCGCATGCCAAGTGGAATAAACACGTCGCTGTCTCGCGTCATCACGACGCGGTAACCAGAGGCTTGAAGAACCGCTTTCAGGCGCTGCGCGACGTCGAGATTCATCTGCGCTTCCGAAACACGCTGCCCGGCAATTCCACCGCGGTCATGCCCGCCGTGTCCCGCGTCGATGACGATCGTCGTGGTTGGCCGGCTGCCCTCCGGCATCGGCGCGGCGCGTGTTTGCCTTTGCGGCCGCGCAGGCGGATCCCCGACGGCACGCCGTTCGCGAGAGTCGAGCGAGTTCGGCGCCGGCAACGCGTAAACGTTGAAAGCAACGAGCGCCAAACTGGTGAGCAAAAAATATTTTCGCATTCGCTATTCGTCCTTCGGCGCATTCGGCGGCCGCGCGGATAATTTCGGAGCGTTCGCGCGTGTCGCTTGAGTTGCCGGGGTGTCCATTATTCCGCCGGCGACTTTTACCATGCCATCATCCGCGTGCACAAGCCGCGGTCGAGCCTTTGCTTCGGCAAAACTTGCGCGTGAGACTAGTTCGCCATTTAAACCGATTCGCGCATAGCCCCAGGTTCGCGGCGCGGCGCAGTAAAGGATATGCAGTTGATTGGCTCGATCGAATTCCGCTTGCGGTTGATCGAACGCGATGATCTGTCCGAGCGAGTAGGTGGCGTAAACCGCGCCGCTGTCTTTGTCCTCCACGCGTACGTAAAGCGAAGTGTGATCGGGGAAACGATTCGTCATGAGCGAATAAGTGCGCACGCTTCCGGAGACGGCATTGCTTTCCGGAACGCCAACCGTTTTTTGCCAGATGGGACGCGCGTCGGTCACTTCGAAAACTTTCGGCTGCGAGTAGTAGAACTTGTTCAAGTCGGCGAAATAAACATGAGCGCGCGCGTGATAGGTTCCGAAATCGTGGACGCCGAAAAGTGGCGATAGATTGATCTTTCGAGTGACGCGTTGACCGGCCGCGATCTTAAGCGGCTCGGCGGCGAGATTCGAGATCGGCGCGATCGAACGGCTCTCGTCCGCAGTGATTTCAAAACCAAACCAGGCTTGCCCTTCGGCATCGTGAAGATCGACATCGCGGCCGGCGAGATTCGTGATCGTCAGGTTCGCGACGACCGGCTCGTAGGCAATGTATTGCAGCCGCGGAAATTTCAGCTCCACCTGGATCTGGGCGAAAGCGCTGGTCGCGACAAACAAAATGCAGGCCGGCAGCCAGCGCGCTTTCATGTAAAGGTAAACTATCGGAAAGGCGCGCAGTTGCATAGAAAACAGCGCTCTACGCCGAGCGCCTTTGCGATTCGACCGCGTCCGGTTTGTCCCCGCCGAGAAGGTCGATCAGGACATCGTCCCAAGCCTCTTTGATCGTCTCCAGCGGCGCGCGCACGCTCCGCTCATAGGCGAATTCGACAAACTTCCATTTCAAAATCTCGCGCAGCGCATCGCGGCCGCGCGCCGTGTTTGTTTCGGCATGAACGATCTTGCCGTTGCGCAGATACACGAGCGCGCTCGCCGAATCTTTGACCATTTGCAATGCGCCGCTGCGCCGACTGAGACAACACATCTGTAAAACATCGACCACGTGGAAAAGATCGGGAGCGTCTGGCGGCGCGTGCTCCGCGCGCTCAACCGCGCCCAGGAGCTCGTCGCCTACGATTGGTTCCGGAAAAATCTTTGTCTCCGCGACTTCCAACCGCCGCTCGCTCGCGTTGTAATTTGGAAAAAACAAAACCTGGAGACCCGGAAAGAGTTCGCTGAGCGCGGAGCCGAGCGCGAGTCCGTCAATCGCTTCGGCTTCGAGTTGAACGAGCAAAAGCTCGCAGCGTTGATGCCGGCGCGCCCAATCCATTGCCGCTTTGTCGCTGTCGATCCAATGACAATGGTGGCGCGTGTAGTTCTTGATCATCTGCATCAGCGCTTCCCCCATTTCAGGATCGCGATGAACGATGAGCAATTGCATTACTGCGGCGGGGCGGTGTAAGGCGCTGGGAAAAGAGTGAGAAGTTTTGTCGGTTCGGCGCGTTTGTCTTGGAGCTGATCATTATAATAAACGCGCACGATATAACCAAGATATTTGCGGTTGCTCGCATCGGATGGCGCGCTCGCTTTGATCGGCTTGCCTTTTTTCGCGGGGTTAATCGCGGCGGCGGCGGCCGCGAGATCGGTCTCGGCGGATTTCGCCTTTGATTTCGGGCGAATGTAGGTGACGGCGAGTGTTTCGCTGTTGCTCTCGGCCCAATCGTGATTCGGCGTCAGCCATTCATAGCTCACATCCGCGTCGGTCAGCTTGATGTCGTTGTCGCCGACAGTGTCGTAGAAGTAGACCTGAATTTTCACTTTGGTGTGATCGATCACCTGGCTCGGGCGTTTCTTTACCGCGATGCGCAGCATCAGATTTGTTTCCGCATCGGGATCGGGAGTTTCGGAAGCAGTCACTTCGCTGATGCCGAGCAACGAGCCTTGCGGAATTCCCTCCGCGGTCCCGGTGCTGCGAACACCGGTCACTTCAGCAACCGTCGTTGGCTTGCCCGCATCCAAAGCCGAACCGGTCATCGGCGGCGTGGCTGCGGCCGACGTTGGCACACCGGTTTTCAATTTCATATCCGCGAGATCGTAGAGCGCGCCACCCGACGGGCCGATCTCCAGCACGCGCCGCCACGTTTCGGCCGAGCGATCGAAATTTTGAGTAAGCTCGTAAATGGACGCGATCTCCGCGAGCAATTCCGGATTTTTTGGATCGCGCTCCGATGCGGCCTGCAATCGCGCCAATGCGCTGGCGGTGTCTTTCTCTGACTGCGCCTGCTTCACTAAACGATCTGCCTCGGATGCCACCGATGTTGGCGGAGTCAGTGCGGCGCTCGGCTGCGCGATTGGCAAAGCCATTGGCGGCGCGGATGGCGCGACCGACGACAACGGCGCAGGCATAGTGCGCGGCGCGACTGCGACGCTCGCCGGCCGCATGCCGCTGACATAATGAAATCCAGCGAGAAAGATTTCCGCTACGGCGAAAAATACAACCAGCGTCAAACCGATCTGGAAACTGCGATCGGTTCGGCCACCGGGCAGAAAGGAGAGTGACGGCATGGGCAGGTTGATTCTTTTAGACGGCGTGGCAGTTGTGTCAACTCTGTCCCCCGGCACCCCTTAATCTTGGCGATGGTACCCGCAACTTAGCGGGAGATGTCGCTTTGGCTGAGCATGGTAAATCCGGCGCCGCCTAAAACCGACATCGCGCAGTCGTTATCATCCACATGAAGCGCAAGCGCGGCGTGTTCGCGCGGGCGCATGAGCAGCGGATAGGTGAAGTGCACGTTGCATTCCGCCATGAACAATGCGGCAAAAAGTTTAGGCAGCTCGGTCGCCACTTCGTACATCTCCACCACGACGACTTCGCACATGCCAAACGCGATGTTGTTTTGCCGGAACAATTTCTCCACGCCTTCCGGATCGCTCACGATCAGGCGCGCGATCGCTGAATCGGTCGATTCCGAGACACTCATCGCCATGACATGGCAATCGTGCGCATTGAGCATTTTCAGGACGTCATGCATCGCCCCGACTTTGTTCGGCAAAAAGACGGAAAACTGTTTCACCAGCGGTCCGTCGCGTTTCGAGCTTGTTTGCGGTAGATCGAGTGCCATTGCAGGGGAGATAACTATCTCATTCCTCGTCTTTCTTTGGCAAATCGAAAGAAATTGCGGATTGCGCAATAGACGAACACGGCGACCATAATCGCGACCTATGGAGCCCGAGAACGAATTGATTGCGCAACGCCGCGAGAAACTGAAAGCGTTGCGCGCGCGCGGCGTCGAGCCGTTCGGCCACGCCTTTGAAACGTCGGGTTCGATCGCGGAAGTGCGCGAAAAATTCAAAGAAGGCGAGACCTTGCGCGCGGCCGGGCGGATCACCGCGCATCGCGACATGGGCAAAAGCCATTTTGTCGATCTTCGCGATGCAACCGGCCGATTTCAGATTTATCTCCATGAGAAAGAAGTCGGCGCGGAGTCGATGGAGACCTTCAAGCTGCTCGATCTTGGCGACTTCATCGGCGTCGAAGGCGCTTGTTTCACGACGAAAACCGGAGAGCCGACGCTCAAGGCTCACAAATTCGAAGTGCTTTCGAAATCATTGCGCCCGCCGCCCGAGAAATGGCACGGCTTGCAAGATGTCGAAGCGCGCTATCGCCAGCGATATGTCGATCTTGTTTCAAACGAGCAATCGCGAGAAGTGTTTCAAAAGCGCATCGCGATCGTGCGCGAGATCCGGCGTTTTCTTGAAGACCGCGGTTTTCTCGAAGTGGAAACGCCAATTTTGCAATCAGTGGCCGGCGGGGCGGCAGCGCAGCCATTCAGCACGCGCCACAAGGCGCTCGGCCTCGATCTTTATCTTCGAATCGCCCCCGAGCTTTACTTGAAGCGGCTGCTCGTCGGTGGATTCAACAAAGTTTTTGAGTTGAATCGCAACTTTCGGAACGAAGGCATTTCGCGTAAGCACAATCCGGAATTTACGATGCTTGAGGTTTACTGGGCCTACGCCAATTTCGAAAAAATCGCGGACCTGGTCGAGGAAATGGTCTGTCGTTTGGCCGAAAAGGTTTGCGGGTCGTTACAAATCGAGCACAAGGACGATGAAGGAAAAGTTGTGCGCACGATCAATCTCAAACGCCCGTGGCGCCGCGCGCGATATCTCGATCTTGTTCGTGAGGCGGCGGGGAAGGATTGGTTCGAGATTTCCCCCGAGAAACGTCGTGAGCGCGCGCGTGAATTGAAATTGGAGATTTTGCCGCAGCACGCGGACTTCGAAGTGACGCAGCATGTGTTCGAGAAATTGGTCGAGGAAAAAACATTCGATCCGTTGTTCGTGACGCATTGTCCGAAGGAACTGGTGCCGCTTGCCAAACAGAACGCGGAGGACCCGGCGCTGGTCGATGTTTACGAGTTGATTATCAACGGCGTGGAAATGTCGCCCGGCTACACGGAGCTGAACGATCCCGACGTGCAACGGCAGCGGTTGCTCGAGCAGGCGGGCGAAGAAACGCAGAAGCTGGATGAAGATTTCTTGCTCGCGCTCGAGCACGGAATGCCTCCCGCGGGCGGCTTCGGCCTTGGAATCGATCGTCTCGCGATGATGTTGACCGGCGCGGAGTCGATCCGCGATGTGATTCTGTTTCCGCTGCTAAAACCTAAACGCGAGTGACGCGCTCGACTGCGATTATTCCTTCGATGCGCTGGACGTCTTCGCTTTCGGCGTCGCGCTAGGTGAGGGACTCGATTCCGCTTCCGCCTTCTCTGCCTTCTTCGGCTTTTCCGGGTTTTCCGGATTGAAGATTAGCTGTCTTGTTTTGAAACGTGGATCGCTCTGATCTTCCGGCTCTGAATTGGAATTCGCGTTGGCGTTAGCGTTAGCGTTAGCATTGGCATTTTCTTGCGGCTGCTGGGGTTTCGCCGCCACCTTGTCGATCGAACTAACGCCGGAGATGGCCAATTCGCTTTGGAACTTCGGATCGGTGCCGCTGCTAAAAAGTTTCTTCGCGTCGACTTCTTTCGCTTTCTCATTCTTGTGCGTCTTGAAATGCAGCATGCCGTCGTCACGCAACATTGTACCCATGGAGTCTCTGGTTTTGCCGCGATAGAGTGAATCGTCTACATCGGCGGTATTGGACTCTTCGTCTGGCGTCGCGGAGGGCGCAGCGCTTGTATTCCTGGTTCCCAGGCCGGTCGTCGCGCCGCTTGGGCCGCCAGGTAAACTGACCGCGTGACCTCCAAAGCTATCGGACTGCGCGAGCGCAACGCAGCAACTTGCTCCAAGGAGTGCGAAAACCAACAGGGGCACGGCGGCTTTCATGAGGGCAACTGAGTACAACAACGCGCTCGAAAAATCAACTCGATCTGCGGCCCGATTACGCCGCGACCATTCGCAGAAAGATGTTCAGCGCCGCGATCAGGGCGAGCCCAAGTAAAAAGCTGGTTACCACGAGCGCTTTCTCGTGCTTGAGCATTTCACCCAGCACCGCGTGAGCGGCTAGATAGAGAAATCCGCCCCCGACTTGCGCCATGAAAAGGCCGAGCCAGAAACTTGGTTTGTTCGCAAGTAAGAAAAATCCTGCAAGCGCTCCGAGCAACGTGGTCGCCTCGACCGCGGCCACCCAGGCAAGGGAACGAGCCCGTTGCATTCCCGCGCCGATGAGAAGACTCCCGAGGGCGAGCCCTTCCGGAATTTTGTGAATGCACAATGCGCTGAAGAGCGACCATTGCCCGGCGATCGTCGATTGCGCTTCCTGCCCGATGCTGAGTGCAAGTCCATCCATGCTGCTGTGGATCGCGAGCGCGATGATGAGCGTGGAGGCGATCTCCGCGAAATGTTTCGTCGCGTCCGCATCGAAGTGGCTGGCAGCGCACGCCGGGCAGACGTGGTGCACGTATTTGCTGATAAAGAAAAAAAGCGCATAGCCGGTGGCGGCGGCGAGAATCACCGACCACCAATTGGCGCTCGCAAAACTTTCCGGCAGAATCGCGAACAAACTTACGCCGAGGAGCGTGCCGGCGGCGAAACTGATCAGCGCGCAGAGCGGGCGGTGCGTTAAGCGCAAGCTCGTCGCGATTGCACCACCGACGAGCGCAAATCCGTAAGCTGCTCCGACCTGCCAACACGTGAGGCTTGCGTTCATTGTCGATCTTGCAAAGTGCGAAGGCCTAACGAATCAAGGCGCGAGCGAGCACGCGTTCGCGTTTTGCTCGATCTGAATAGTGGAGTGTTCGATTCCAAAGTTGCGGTGGAGATGCTCGCAAACGCGGTTAAGAAATTCGTCGCTGCCGGATTCGTTCGGCATCTCCAGATGCACGGTCAGCGCGATGCGGGTCGTGCTCAGCGGCCAGATGTGCAAATCGTGGACCGCGCTGACGCCATCAAGCGTTTCCAAATAATTGCGCACTGCCGTTGGATCGACATTCGGCGGGACAAGATCGAGCGCCATCGCGAGCGAGTGACGCAACAATCCCCACGTTCCGTAAACGATCACGGCGTTAATCACCAAACTCGTGACCGGATCGACCCAGTGCCATCCGGTAGAAATGATAATCAGTCCAGCAATCACGACGCCGGCCGAAACCGCCGCATCCGATGCCATGTGTAAAAAAACGCCTTTAATATTCAGATCGTGTTTGTGCCCGCGGAAAAAAAACAGCGCCGTTACGCCGTTAATCACGATTCCGAGCGCGGCCACGACCATCACGGTCTTTGCGGCCACTTCTCCGGGCTCGCTGAATCGCCGGATCGCCTCCCAAGTGATCCCGCCAACGGCGACGAGCAACAGAATCGCGTTCGCGAGCGCGGCAAGAATGGAGGATCGCCCAAGTCCGTAAGTGCGACGTTCCGTGGCGGCAGTTTTCCCGAGATAAATCGCGCACCATGCCAGAAGCAGGCCGAGCACGTCGCCAAAATTATGTCCGGCATCAGCGATCAACGCGAGGGAATGGGCGCGAATTCCGAAAACGATCTGCGCGATCACGTAGGCAATGTTCAACGTCACACCAATCGCGAAGGCCGGCCCGAAGCCGGTTGATCTCGGCAAATCGTCGTCGTGCGAATGGTTCATCGCGGACATTGATTTAAATTTCGATTCCGATCCGCTTGAGCACCAGGCTCATTATTAAGTAGGCGACAACGGTCACTCCGCAGCTCACAGCGAGTGCGAACGGGAAACTGAGCTGCCACCGCGTAAGTAGCGGAGGAAGAATCGCGAACAGAACAAGCGAAGGAAGCACGAGCCAGAAAACGCCGGTCGAAAATTGAGCGAGCCGCGCCGCGTCGTGAGTGTCCCGCCAAAGCCAAATCATGGCCAGGATCGAAACAATCGGCAGCGAAGCGATCAGCGCGCCGAAAAACGAGCTGCGTTTCGCCACCTCGGAGATGATCGCGATGAGGATTGCCGAGATCGCGATTTTAATAATGGGCTGCGTCACACGTGAACGCTCCAAGCGTCTCACAAAAATCGCAATAACTTTTCTACGGATTGCGCGTCCGAATCATCCCGGCCGCTGAGACCACGATGAGCAACGCGCCGAATGTGCAGACGATCGCTGCGCCGGACGGCAAATCCCACCAATAGGAGAGAAACAAACCGGCGACTCCGCCGATGAGCGCGATGATCCAGCCGATGAGTAAGCGATTGCCGATGCGTTGCGCGAGATTGATTCCGCAAACCGCCGGCACAATCAGATAACTGAAAACCAAAAGCACGCCGGCGATGCGTACGAAACTCGTCACGACCAAACCGAACACGACGTAGAAAAGAAAATCCCACCAACGGACGCGCAATCCTTTTTGATAAGCGCCTTCGCGATCGAATGAGACGAGCAGGAAATTTCTGCGGAAGGCGAAATGGAAAATGCCGACCGCCGCGAAAAGGGCGAAGCGTTCCCAAACTTCGCGCGGCGTGACGAGCAAAATATTTCCGACCAGCATGTTCTTGATTTCTTCATCGCCCTCGGCGGCGCGACTCAACAACAGCACCGCCGCCGCGGCCGCGACGACGTAGGAAATTCCTATGACTGCTTCCTGCGGAATTTGGCTCGTGCGTTTTCCAGTCACGGAAAAAATCGCCGCGCCAATCAACGTGAAGAGCAGCGCGATGCCGAACGTGGTCCAACTTTCAAGATCGATATGCAACAGAACGGCGAGACAAATTCCAAGCGACGCCATTTGCGCCATCGCGATGTCGATGAAGATGATCCCGCGTTGGACGACGTGCAGTCCGAGATAAACGAGCAACCACGGCAATAGAATACAGGCCATGATCGGCCAGAACATTACTTCCCACATATTATTTAAGCGCGGCCGCGAGCCGCGAAACCAGCGTGTCGATTAATTTCACGTAACTGTCAGTTCCGGAAACGCCGCCGGGAAACTGCGCGAACTCCACCACCTTCGCTCCGGTCGCGTTCGCCACTTTCTCGGCAATGCGCTTGTCGTGATACGGCTCAACGATCACCGCCTTGACGTGTTGCGCTTTAATTTGCGCGATCACTTCGGTCAAATGCGACGGCGACGGCGGAATGCCCGGCTTCGGTTCAAGGAAGATGTCGATGTTTATTCCGAAACGGTGCGCGAAGTATGGCCACGAATCGTGATAAGCCGCGACGTGTTGCCCGTTAAACGGCTGCATCGCGGCGCCCCACTCTTGAAGTTTCGCATTGATCGTTGATTCGAATTTTTTGTAGTTCGCGTCGTAGAACGCCGCATTCGGCGGATCAATCGCGGCAAACGATTGTGCGATGTGCTGCGCGACCGCCTTGGCAATGATCGGATCAATGCAAAAATGCGGATTTCCCAGCGCGTGCACGTCGCCCGCGGCGCGGGTCACGTTCGCCGGGACATTCATCAATCGAATTCCCTGCGACGCTTGCACCCGTCCGGGTTTTCCGACTTCGATCTTCGGATTGCGCGCGTTTTGCAGGAGCGGCGGCAACCAACCGAGCTCGAGCTCCGCGCCGCCGTCAATCAACACGTCCGCGTTGCGCAACGAAACAACGAAGCTCGGCCGCGCATCGACGAAGTGTGGATCTTCGGTCGGTTTCGCGAGAACGACGATGTCGATCTTGTCCTGGCCAATTTCGCGCGCGAGCGATCCGAAATCCGGAAGAGTGGTAACAACGTTGAGTTTAGCCTGCGCGGAAAACGCGCCGACGAAGAGGAAAAGGAAGAGGAATATTTTTTTCATGTTTTAGAATTTGTGAGCGCCGTGTGCGCCGAGGATGAATTCGAATTGAAGGAAGACCGAGTCGGCCTCTCGATCGGTCAGGAAAAATGTTTCGTCGAGAAAATCGTGGTTGTATTGGAGGCGGATTTTCGAGAACTCGGTGGGATACCAGGTCAGGTTCGCGCTGATCCGTGAGCGCGATTGTCGATCCAGATCGTCGGTGAATCGCGAATCCTCCGCGTCGTAGTAATCGCCGCGAATTCCCGCGACCCATCCTTTTTTGAATCCCCAAAGCGCCTGCGAGTAGAGACCCCAATCGTGAAATGTTTCCGCGACTGGAAACGTTTCGTTCTCGCCTCGGCCCGCTTCGAACCGCCGATACATGAATTCGGTTTGCCATTTCACGAACGGAAACCCGCCCTCCGCGTTCGCGCTCTTCCATTTGTAGAGAAGATCGCCGCCGTAAATTTGCGTTCGCGCATTTCCGCCGGTTTCATTCGAGCCAAACGCGCCCGAAATTCCCGCGAGCACAACCTGCGTCGATGAAAGATCGACCGAATTTTCCCAGCGCGGCACCCAAACAAAATCTTCCAGGCCACGCAGCTCGCGATCGGTTGTCATTCGTCCGTAAACTATTCCGTTGTCACCCGGATTCCGGAGATCCAGGAAATTTGCGCGCCGACTCCGCGCAAGCCGTCCGGGCCGAGAAATTTTCCGGCGACGATCGGATAATCGGCAAAGTCCCAGGTGTGCGGATGCGTCGGATTGATTCGCCCGAATGCGGAAAAAAACTGTCCGGCCTTGACCTGAAGATTGAATGGCAAGCTCGTCGTTTGCATGAACGCTTCTTCGACCTCGACGTCGGTGTTGTTGTCGTTGTCGAGCTTGAAGACAATGTTCGCGAATCCTTCGAAGTAGGGATCGACCGCGCCGTCCAACGCGAGCTCGATGTTGCGCGCGTTGAATCCGCGCTGCATCGGGTCGTGATCGCCGACTTCGATGCGGTCGAGATGTTTGTCGCTGGAGTAGGCGAGCGCGAACAATCCGTCGAACGAGATGTTCATGTAATTTTTGCCGCTCCCGATCCCGATCGGCTGCGTCAACGAGCCGCCCGCGCCGCTGGTCGAGATTGTTTCCGACGACGCGGATGAAACGACGGCATTGTCGTTAGTCGGAAAATTTCCAACCGCAGTGCCGTTCGCGTTCACGCCTGGACTTTGTGCAGGTGCCGGCGCGGACGCGGTTGTCGATGAAACCACCGCTGAGTCTTCGGTTGCGAATTGTTTTGCCGCCGCGCTTGCGGCCGGTGACGCGGATGGCAGCGGTGATGCCGCTGCGACCGGGGGCGGCTCGGATGATTCCGCACTCTCGCTGTTCTTCTGATTCAATCGATCGATGGTGGTTTGCTGATCGGTCACGGTTCGCTGCAACGTTTTCACCGTGTCGGTCAACGCCTTCACTTGTTCCCGCAATTCACGCATGTCAGACGACGATGCAGGCGTGTTCGCCGCATCTTGCGCCTGGACGTTTGCCAGCGCAGCGCTGGCCAGTCCAATTAAAATAAATTTCTTCATCAAAACTCCTGATCATCAAAGTTTGGGCAAAGGCCCGGATGAGTTTGCGTTCGCGCGCGTTGATCTAGCGACGCAAGGAAACGCGCAAAGCGTCGCCATCCCGCAAGCGCGGGAATGGATCAACCGTCAGGAGTTTGCCGGAGGCGCGTGTTCGAACACGCTCGCGAGAAGAAAGAGGGGCTGAATCCAGAGCGGAGTCCGCTCCGGAACTTTTGTGACATCGTAGGAAACCGGCGCGCTAATCAGGATCGACACCGGCGCGTGATTGAAATTGCCGGAGGCGATAAAGGTGACCGCGCATGCGTGATCGACGCGGTTCGCGTCGGCGTGGATCCGCTCATGCAACCGCGGCGAAGCGCTTAGGACCAGCGCCCAGAGTAACGCGGCCGACGCGACGACCGCAAAACAGGCACGCGTTTTCGTGCTGCTTTTCATTGGAAGCCGATTGTCTCTCCGCCTAACAAACTTCGCAATAGATTATTTCTGCCGATGACGCGCCTTGCCGTTGGCTGACCCCCATTATGACCGATCCCGGGACAACGCCTTTTTCGACCAACGTCTGACCGTCGGGTGAAAGACTGAGCTGGCCTGTGCGATTTCCAGCGTGAAACACAATCGTGTTTCCGACGCGCTTCACATCAGTGTACCGGCCGGGACCGTAACCTTCGAGCACGCCAAGCAACGCTCCGTCCTGCGCGATCACGATTTTCGCGGCCGTTTTGTGCTCGTATGGATCCGAATGTTGAAAACCGTGATAATCCTGGCGCGTCACGCTTTCGGTTCCGACCCAAACGCCGTCAAAGCGATTGTCGTTGGCGAGCGCGCTTGAATGAAGCCAAGCGACAAGTGTGAGAGTGACAATCAAGAGCAGTCTTGTGTTCATTGGTCTTCAATTTGTATCGATCGAGAAAAGCTTCTTGGTCCTATGCGCCAATCGACTCGCTAAGGCTTCCGATTTAGATGGCGTTGCTCGCCGACTTCGTATGCCTCTGCAAGCCACGCTTTGAAGTCGGCATCGATCTCGCTCGACGAAGCGATTCGAAAGCAATGGACGTGATTGCGCGGTGAAATTGTCTCAATCCGGCGAAAGCGCGGATGCTCGAAGCGGCGCGCTAACACCACGTGGCCGTCAAGCCACTGACGCTTGGGCGTAATCTGCGCAAACGACATACGCACCTGAAATGCGATGCGCGTTTTTTCCGGCAGAACGCGCACCGGACCAATGCCGCGAATTACCCTAAGCACTTCATCGAACAATGCGCGAATCTCGGGCGGCTTGCCGCTGAAGTGATGCTCGAGATCGTGTCTGCCGCAGGCATGCGATTGATTGCGGTTCGCGAATCGTCTTCGGCATTTCGGACACTGCCACAACGGACGACGCGGCATAAACTACGTCGCCGTCAGCCGCCTTTTGATATCAGCGTACGCCGTTTCGATCAGTTTCGTTAACGCAGCGGCATCGATTTCATTGGAGCCAGTTGGCTCATCATTGTGAATGTTTGAGTGAGTTACGGTCATAATCTAACGGGAAAAATTAGCCCTCGATTGACGCTGAAGGTTTGCTGACCGCAAGGATTCACGAACCTCCCGGCGCAGCCAATAACAAAGATCGAGAAGCTCTCCGATCAGGTCGCTGCTCACGCGGCGACGCGAACTGCGTTGCCGGTGTAAAGCCAATCAGGCAAATAGGAAAAACATTGTTCGCTCGGACATTTTAAGAGAAAGCGACCGCGCTGGCGCACGCGCGTTGATCATCGAGCGAATTCCATTTTCGCTGGCGATCAGCGGCGCGCAGAATTTCCAGGCGCTCTGCGGGAGTTAGATGTCTTTGCATATCCAATAACGAATCGAAAGCGAAACGGGATCAGGTCGCGAAAAGCAAATCCGTTAGCGCCCTGATCGTTGGCTCAAGAAAATTCCTATCGTCTTTTTCCCGATAGGGCTAAACGCCGTCGGCCTGAGTCCGAGATTGCGGCGCGCCGCGTTGTTAGGATGAATGAAATCCATCTCGATCGAACAATTGCCCTTGAAGATGCGCAAGGAAGTGGAGCGGTTCCTGAAGCGCAATCGCGACACACTCGCGGCGAAGGTTCGTCCCCGTTTCGGATTGAGCGGCGTTAACTGGGTTGCACTCGATAACAATGGATGCATGGGCATCGGAAGTACGCCGTCGCTCGCGCTCAAGCGATTCAATCAGCTCTGCGCCGACAGCGAGACGAAGACCGCTGCGCCACGCCTCGCTACTTAACGATTCGAGTTGTTGCTTCACCTCACTTCGCCTTCGGCACAGCGACGTTGTCCCCTTTTCCTTTGTCGCCCCAGACGTGAAACGTGTAGGTGAAGACGATGTAGCCCATCACGCGCCGGAGCGGATCTTCGTTGCTGAAATAAATCGCGGGATTGAATTGGAAATCGCGAGTGACGTTGCAGGTAAAGCCGATGGTGGATGAATTTTCCTTGCCGCTCTGCCAATCGACCTGGACCCGCCACGTTTTGTTGAAATCGTAAGCGTAACCGAGGATCGCTTCGTTTTTGTAATCGGTGTGAATGGCGCCGACGATGAACTTGTTGTGCTCTAAATAATAACCGGCTTCGATGTACGGTTGAGGATCCACATGGAGGTGAGGGGATCAGTTCACGAATCCGACGGACAACAAATATGGTTCGGTGCGCAGGATCCCGATCTCGGTGCCGAGAATCCAATCGTCGGGATCGAATCCGCGGAAGACGGCGACCTCGCCCCATTTGGTTAAGCCGGCTTCGAGCTGAAGCTCATATGGGTTTCCGATTCGCTTGTCTTGAATTTGCAGACTGAGAGAAACGTCACCTTCGGTTTCTAA
>QHOZ01000180.1:0-321 GCA_003219495.1 Verrucomicrobiota bacterium
GCCGAAAGTTTTTGGTGGTTTTGCGAAGACAGAATTTGCCTACACGGATCAAATTGAGGCGCGCCGCGAGCAGCCGAGCCTTCCGGATATGGTCCGGCGGGCAATCGAACTCTTGCAATATAATCGTGGCGGTTACCTGCTGGTCGTCGACGCGAGGTTGATGCGAAAAGCAGCCGAACAGAATGACGTGGAGCACACTTTGGCGGAAACGTTGGAACTGGATCGCGCCGTCGCCGTGGCGCGACGTTACGCCGGCGAAAAATCAGCGATCGTGGTCTGCGGCGACGTAGGCGTCGGCGGACTCCACTTGAACGGGACACC
>QHOZ01000180.1:474-4968 GCA_003219495.1 Verrucomicrobiota bacterium
AAGGCACCGAGAATTTTCGAGGCACCCTCGATTCGACCTCGATCTTCAAGATCATCCGCGATTCACTCTAGCGAAGCGTCGGGCCGAAAAACAAAACCCGTCAATCAGGTTAACTGATTGACGGGTTTCGAAAAGATCCCAGCGCTTAATCGCTCTGCGGACTCAGCTGCGGAATGAAAGTAAACGGCGGAGGAGGATTAAGAGAGGGAGGCGGGCCTTCAGCCGGAGGGCCTTCACCGATGGGGCCTTCGCCGATCGGCTGATCCTTGCTTTCGCCAACGTCTTTGGAATCCGCTATGTCTTTCGAATCGCCTGTCGTGCGAGCGGTCGAGAAATCGCGATTAGAAGCGAGAAGGTTGCCGCGGCTCGAGCTGTATGCGGAAACTTCAGCGACCGTAAACGCTGTGCCGCTATGAGCGGCTGGCGTCCAGCGAAGCATGACATAACGTCCGGCCGTAGCGGGAATATCGATCGTGGCGCGGCCCTGAGTGCCGTCATCGATCGCGGAACCAACCGCTTTCATTTTCGCGATAGTCTTTTCGTCGAGCTTCAAGGAGCCGGGACTGCTATCGCCATCCACGCCGGGAAGCGTTTGCAGGACATAAAAATCGATCGCAGTGGCGCGCGGCGAATAAACGGCCGACAGGCGCTGCACGGTCGACACCTTGCCAAGGTCGATAATCGCTACCGGCGAATTGTCCGTCGGCAAAAAACCGAAGGAAGTCGCAGCCTGGTCATCGATCATGTTGTTCGCGAGTTTCAGATCACTGCCTGAGCTGACGTAAAGCGCGCGAGCGGACGTGCGAACTTTGTAGTTCATAAGAGCAAAACTCGCTTGCGGTCCGAGATTAGCTTTCGATACCGAAGCGGTTTCAGTCGTGGCGTCGGGCACCTTTTGCAGGACGATATCAGAGGCAAAAGCCGATGAAGCCGACACTGCGAGGCACGCTGACAACCGGGTAAAGCGAGAGGCGAATGTTCTCATAATTTCCATATCCACAAAAACGATAGTAGGGCTTTTCTCCCCGCTCTGCAATAAAAATCTTCGCCAACCGTAGAAATCTTTCGCCGCCCGCCAGATCAGCCATTCCCTCTTCACGCGTGATCGCCGTACCTGACTACCCCCTTCGGCTTGGCAGAGACTGCGCCGGCATGGACGAACTTTCCGCTCGCACTGTAACTGTAGCGCGGGGTGTACTCGTTAGGCCCGACTCGATTGACGTCGATCGGCGTGCTAAGCAGCGTGGGGTCGAGAATCAGCCATCCGCTGGGAGCCTTCCACAACAACCAGGCGTGATTCATGCCGGAAGAAGCGTGCGCTCGACCGACGATAAAGCGCAGGGTGCGATCATCCATCTTGTAAGCGACCCAGAGGGACTTGGCTTTGCAGTCGCCGGAGCGTGACGTTTCGGTTTCCTGGGGAGTTTGCGGCACGTACGGATCTTTCATGTAATAGCGGAAGCCGCGTCCGGTTTTCACGTAACCTTCTACGACCGGAATCTCAGGGTGGTTGCCGACGAGGCTGCTCAAAACGGAGCGCATCGTGCCGAGATAAGCGTCGAATGGTGTTTTCGAGGTGGGCGTTCCAAGGTCCTGAGCCAGGGCAAGGCTGCCACTAATTAACAACGCGGTTGCGACGAGTATTTTTTTCATTCGGTGCTTCAGGGGTTGGTAGTAGCGAGCGCACGGATGCGCTCCATCTCCTTGAGTTCCTTGTCGGTCCAGCCGGTGAGGTTCTTGAGGTAATCAGCTTCGCCCCACTCGGCTGCGATCTTGATCAGGCGCTTATAGCGCGCGGTGGCGGTGGATTGATCGCCGGTGGCGGCGGCGCTGAGACAAATCCCGGCGTTGATATCGGGATCGGAACCGCCGGCAAACTCATCGGCTTTTTTAAATTGCTCCAGCGCTTTCGCCGGCTCATCCAGATTGTAGAGGTTCCAAGCATAGTCGCAGTAGGTAATCCTATCCTCGCGATCAGCCGCTATAGCGCGCTCGTATTTTTCGACCGCGGCTTCCTTTCGCTTCTGTCGTGCATCGAGTTTGGCCGCGCGACGGAGCACTCGGTAATCGTTCGGGGGCGCAGCGAGCGCGGCCTGCATCGTGCGTTCGGCTTCTTCCATGCGCCCGTATTTCGCAAAGGTGGAAGCAATGTAAGTCTGGGCGAGCGGATCATCGGCCGCACGAGTTAGCGCATAATCCGCGAGATATTCTCCCTGCCGCTTCGTGGGCACATATAGGCTCATCGCCGCGATGATCAGCGGACTTGCCGGCACTGCTTCGTACAGTTCGTAGAGCGCATCGAGCGAACGCTCCTCGACGCGTGCCACGATGTTCGATTCGATGGTGGCGGTGGAGCGCGGAGCGGTGGTGCGCTTGACTCCCTCTGTAACCATCCATTTCGCGAGCCGGCCGAAATCCGAGTCCGCCGCTGTATTCGGCGGCGGATACTGTTGCATCTGCGCGTAACTCGTTTCGACCGGCGCAAACTTCTCCGGTCCATCCACCCGCATTGCGATTATCCGCTCGGCAAATTCCGGAACCCAGCCAGGAATGTCGTCCTGAGCCAGAAAAGGCGAACCGTAGGTTCTCACGGTTGAATCCGCGCAGGCAATGACGAGCCTGTCGTTGGCGGGATGCAGGTCGATCGAAAGCGCGGCCGAGGGCAAGTCGATCCCCTCACCAAATGCACGTCCACTCGCGATATCAAAAAAACGAACTCCTTCCGACAATTCCGAGCTTGCGGCAATAACTCTGCCGGCAGGCCCGATCACGGCCGAATAGGCTGCCCCAGGCAAAATAATTGGCTGGCCAGTCGGCTCCCACTTAGCGGTATCCCAGACGATGACGAAACCATCCTCGCCTGTCGTTACGAGCAGCTTGCCGTCTGCGCTGAAGCGCGCGCTCGTCACCGCACCTTCGTGTTTTTTCAACGCGGCCACCTCTTTTCGCGAGGTACTGTCCCAGACACGCGCGGTCCCATCCGCGCCTGCGGTCACGATCAAATTGCCATCCGGGCTGAAGCGCGCCATCCGCAGCTCGCGATCGCCCTCTCCCGGATGCTCGATCGGCGGCCCCGATGGCGTTGCGTCGTCTACAGACCAAACGATCGCCTTCGTGCCGGCTGTCGTGACGAAATGCTTTCCGTCCTTCTGGAAATCGACCCATCGTCCAGGAGCACCCAGGTCGCGTGGTTCGCCATGCGCATCACCAGAATTGCCGTCGACCAGGAACGCCTTTCCGTCTTCCGTCACCGTGACAAGCAATGACCGGTCGGGGCTGTAAACGGCGCACGCCGGTTTTCCCTCGTACGTTAGGCGTCGGCCGATCTCTTTTCTCTTCTCGAGATCCCAACGAACCGTTGTCATATCTTGCGAGCACGAAACCAGGCCTTTTCCATCGGCGCTGTAAAACGCCGTCCGCGCCGCGGCGTTGTGGGTCCGGATCGTCGGTATGGCCTTGCTCGCCGAGCCGACATCTACCCGCCAAATGCGGACAGTTCCATCGGCGCAGCCCGTCACTATTCGGCGCCCGTTGGGACCGAAAGCCGCAATGCGAACAGTTGATTGATGCAACATGCCTTCGCCGATGCGTTCGCCCGTCCGCGCCCGCCAACCGTTTGCCAGCGGCCCAGCTGATGCCGTCACCAAACTAATCCCGATCGGATCCCAGTCGGCGCTCACGATTCCGTCGTCGGTGCGAATGACGCCTTGAGCTGGTTTCCCGGTTTCGGATTCCCAGATGCGGACAGTATGGTCGGTCAACGTGGTGCTAAAAAAAATACCGCTCGCGCCAAAATGGGCGTCGAGAATTCCGGCCCCACACTTCACTTCCTTGGGAACGGGCTTGCCGTCTCTGGCGTTGCTCACCTTCGCGATCCCATCCTTGCTCGTCGTCAGCAACCAGGCGCCGAGCCGGTCGATATCCACCGAGGTAATCGGCGCCTTGTGCTTGACGACGAAAGTGCGCGGTTTGTCTGTCTTCACATCCCAAACGCGGGCTGTACCGTCCTCAGACGCGCTCGCGAGCGACTGACCATCGGGGGAGAAGACGAGTGCGGTGATCGCCTTCGAGTGTTTCACCGGCTCACCAACGAGATTGCCCTCCCGGTCGCGAACGTGCACCTCGCCGTCCGCATATCCGAGCGCGAGACGGTTGTAATCCTTATTGATCGCGAAGGTTGTCAGATAGCTAGTACGGTTTTTTCCCTCCCTAACGACTGATCCGTCTGCAATCTTCCAGAGGCGCGAGAGTCCGGAACGGTCGATGGAAAACGCCATCTCATTGCCCGGGAGAATGGTGATGCCGACGATGGCGCCGGGATGTTTTACCGTGGTATCGAGCAGCTTGCCGGCCTCCGCATCAATGATGCGCACCGTGCCGTCTTCAGCACCGGCGATCGCCAGCTTGGCGTCCTGGCTGAAATCTACGACGGTGATCGCGCCGGGCAGTTTGAGTGAAAGCGTCTGCGGCATTGGCCAGCGCTTGTCGCGCAGC
>QHOZ01000181.1 GCA_003219495.1 Verrucomicrobiota bacterium
AGGTTTCGACCGTAAGGCGCGAGATTCAGATAAGCCTCCAAAATTTCGCCCTTCGAATAATGCCGTTCGAGTTCCAAAGCGCGCACGATTTGCTCGAGCTTTCCCGAAACGTTTCGGGTGTGAAGATGAAACCGGAGCCGCGCGAGCTGCATCGTAATTGTCGATCCGCCGGCGGTGGCGTGGCGGAACCGAACGAGATTCAATGCGCAGCGCGCGAGCGCGATTGGGTTCACGCCCGGATGTTTCGCGTAATATTTGTCCTCGTAACGCAGCGTCGCGTTGATCAAGTCCGGCGAAATTTTCGAGAGCGGCGTCCAAATCCGGAATTTCTGATCGCTGCTCAGCGCGACGCGCAGCAGTTTGCCGTTCCGATCGCGAACGATTTGCGAAAACGAAACGCCGTCGAGCAGCGGCGGCTTTGGCAGAAAAAACCAGATCAACCACGCCGTCAGCCCGAGCAGAGCGAGGGATCTCACCCACGGAGCGCGGATCACACGGGATAATTTGTGTGACCCATCACCTTTTGAGAGGTCCCTCGCTTCGCTCGGGATGACACGCCTTTTCATTTCTTTATTCCGTCACGGTAATTTTTCCGCCGACGCCGCGTCCTTTGACATTGCGATCGTACATCGAAGCCGCGAACACCGGCGGCACGATGAAGTTTCCTCGATTGTCCGATTTGATTTGGTAATCGATCTCGAGCGCGTTCGTCGGCGCCGTCACGAAAAACACCGCGCGATCCTCGCGCACATCGACATAATCGACGCCGGGCGTCGAGCCGGCTCCGGTACGCACCGAAGAATCCACAACTTCGAATCCGCCGGGCAAAAGATCGACAATCGCGACGTTCGTGATCGGCTCCCGTTGCAAGCTGCGCACGTGAATCCGAACATGAAGCGGTTCGCCCAGTTTCGTGCGCGACGCGGCTTCGTTGTTCTTGCCGAGAATCTCGCGATAAACTTCCAGCCCGTTCTTGAGCGCTTCGCAACAACCTGGAAAAATGCGCCCGGACCAGTCAAACGCTGCGCTGCGCTAAACCGAACGCCACTCGCCTTGTCGGACAGATCGGCGCGCAAGAGCATTTTTGTTCCATTCACCAAACGCGTTTCGCTTTTGTCCTTGTGCAGCTCGGCAATCGAGAGCTCCGGCGGACGTTGCGCAACGGCGTGCGAGTACGCTTTGAGCGCGCGCACCGCGTAAGCGGACGAAAGCGTGTTGAATTCGCCATCGCCGATCGGTTTCAAAATGGTTTGGAATTGCTCGGGCGAGATTTTGCGCAGCCGGGCTGGGAATTCGCGCGCGATCACCGCGATGTATTGCGAATTCATTCCCAGTGGCTGACAAAAATCCCAACGCTCAATCATTTTGTTGTCGGCAATCTTGTACTCGGCGATCAAGCGCTCGGCCTCGGCGTCTTTGTGGAGCAGATGCAAGGCGCCGGCCAGATAAACCGCGGTGATGTCGCGCGGCCATTCGTCCTTGCGATTTTTGTCCAACCAATCGCGCAAATTCAAAATGAAGTTCGTCGTGATGACGCCTTCGCGCGTAAGGGTGTAGATCGCGTTGGCGATTGTGCGCGCGTCGTTCAAATCCTCCGGCGTGCGCGCCACCATTTTCTCCAAATTGCGCAGACCGCTCGCGAACATCTGTTGCGGCGGCGCAAACCCCGCGGCTTTCGATTCGCTCAGAAAATCCATCACGTAAGCCGAGACGAAGCTGATGTGCTCGCCGTTTTCCGGCGCCCAATATCCAAACGCGCCCTGATCGTTTTGACGGCGCGCGAGAATTCCAAAGGTGTGCTCGAGCTGTTTGTTGATCTCCGCTTTGCTCAAGCCGAAGTCGGCTTCGTCAGCCAGCATCAATCGGCAAAACGAGCCGCTCGTGATTTGTTCGCTGCAACCGTAGGGAAAATCTTTCAGGTAGGCATCGAGTCCGCGCGCGAGTCCCAGCGGCACCGCGGACACGCTCGCGTCCAATTTCCGAAACTCCGGATGCATGTTGCGCGCAAGTGCGATGTCGATCTTGTCCTTGAAACTGCCGCTGCGGACGTCGGTCATGTACGGCGCGGGTGGCCGGACACTCAACGTCGCGCGACGTTTTGTTTCCTGACCGTTCGCTTTGGCGAAGAACGCGATCTCGCCATTACCGAGCGTGTCGGTTGCTCGAACTTTGAAGATCGCGGTTTGCTCGCGCCCCTCCGCGATCTGCATTTTCTTCGTCGAATCGCCCACAATCGCCAGCCGCTCGTTCGGTTGCGCGCGCAATTCGACTTCGGCGTTCGGGCCGGAACCTTCAACATTGTTCGCAACGGTCACACCGGTTTCGAATTCATCACCGGGCGCCGCCAGCACCGGCACGCTTGGCGTAATGACGAACGGTCCGCGGATCAACGATTCGCGATCGCTCGAGCCAACGGTGTCGTTTGCAATCGCGACGGCCATGATCTTCAACGTGCCGTCGAAATAATCCGGCACGTCGTAAACGACTTCGCGTTGCGTTTTGTCGCAATCGAGGATCCCGGACCAGAACACGACCGGTTTTTCGGTCACGCGCTTGAACGGATTCAGCTTTTGAATATCGCCGCCGCCGCCGTAAGCCGAGAGCGAGCGCAGCAACGAAAATTCCGGAATGATAAGATCGACAATCTGCGAGGTCTCGACTTTGAGCATGCATTTGCGGAAATAAAACGCGAGCGGGTCCGGCGTTTTGTAATTCGTGACCTGGAGAATTCCCTGATCGACCGCGAAGATGACAATCTTGCCCGGCCGGTCCGTTTGATACTTGATGTGCAACGGCTCGCCCGGCTTCACGGTGGCGACCGTGCTTAGATCAACCTTCAATCGCCGTTTCTCTTTGTTCGCGGTGAACGGCACAACGCCATAACTCAGCGGGCTCACGAAAATTTCTTTCGAATCCAGCGCGCGCACGAACGCGACGTTTACGTAGCCGCTGCCTTCGAAATTTTCCGGAACGCGAATGTGTTGAACGCTGCTCGCGCTCGTCGCCTGGAACCATTGCTGCGCGTAAACGCGGTCGCGCTCGATCGTGATCAATCCGCTGCCGGCGTAGGGCGCGGTAATGCTGATCGCGATTTCCTCACCGCTGTTGTATTGCTCGCGATCCAGTTTCACCTGAAGCTCGGAATTCTTGTCGAGCGAGCGCGAGACTGCGCCGTGACCGACCACAGTGAACTGGACCTTCGCCAAACGCCGGTCCTGATCGTCGCGCAATTCGAAAATGTAATTGCCGGGCTCGTTTGTCGGCAGCGTGTACTTGGAACCGTTCGCCGCGACGGAAATTTTCTCGGACTTCAGCGGCCGCTCTTTGAGAACGGACTCGTAGGCGTACTTGCCGCTCTCCTGTTTCGTCAAAACCGAGACGTATTCCTGCGCGACGATGTTCGCGGTCACATTGCCAAGCGCGATGCGATTCAATTGCGGATCGACTGCGACCAGATCGACAATGCGCGACTTGTTCATGTCGATGTAACGCAAATCGCCATCCGGTTTGCAGCCGATCACGTACGGCAACGCCGACACCAGCGCGGTTGAAGTCGTCGTTACACTGCGCCCGCCTTCGGCTTCGAATCCTTCCGCGATGAAGCGCATCGAGTACGTCGCGTCCGCGAAACGCTCGAGCTGTAGATCAAACTGCGTTTGCCCGGAGCCGTCGGTTTTATTTTCGCCAAGCTCGATCGTTTGCTCAGTGCGCTCTTTCTTCGGGTCATAAAGCGGATCGAAGAAGGTGTAATCCTTGAACTCCGAAAACGAGAACGCTGTCGGCATGAGCTCGATCTTCGAAACGATGCGACGCTCGGTCGCGGGCGTGCCGTAAAGATTTGCGAGCGAGACGGTCGCTTGTATTTGTTTCGGTTGAATCCAGCCGCGCTTTGACTCCTGCGAGAGGCGGCTGTCAATCTTCATCCGGTCGGGCAGGAATTCTTTCACCTGCGCGGTCGTGCCGCCGAGAAGGGTGGAACGTTTGCTGTTCCTAACGAGGTAGACGTTGAACGTGTAGAGACCGGTGGTCGATTCGTTCGCGGTCTGGTAAGTGAAATCGGTGAACGCGGAATCCGGGAGATTGATCTTGCGCGTTTGCACGCTGTGGCCCCGCGCGTCGATCACTTCCGCTTCAAGCGGTAATCCTTTGAGATTGCCCTGCCAATTTCGCTGTTTGATCGCGAACGCGATGTGAATCTCGTCGCCCGGCCGGTAAACGCCGCGCTCGGTGAAAACAAAGGCGTCGAGATTTTCCGGAAGCACATTGTCGACGCCGTCGATGTCGAATCGCGAGAAGTTCAGTTGTCGATCTTCGCGCGCATAAGGAATGAACGACACGTCGTCGCCGTTGCGCGCGACGAATGCGACCGGCATTTTCTCGCGCACTGATTTGTCGGCCGACGTGAACGCGCAATGCCCATTCGCATCCGTCTTCGCGCTTTGCAGCGGAATGCCGTTCTTGCCGAGAAGATCGACCGTGACATTCGTGAGCGGCTTGCCGTCCTTGATCGACATCAGAAAAACGTCGTGACTGCCGTCCGCGCTTTTCTTTTTCAGAATGCCAATGTCGGTGACGAGAATGAAACGCGAATCCCGAACATTGATTAACTTCTTCTTCTCCGGGTCCCAGCCTTGCGCGCTCAGGAAAAACAAACCGCGCTCGCTCCCGCCGTCGGCCGGCTTTTTCAAATGCTCGCTGAAATCGAACGCGGAATAGTTCGCTTTCCATTTATTTTCCAGCGCGATGTTCTGACGCTCGGTCGCGATGCGCGAAATGTTTTCCTTGTCGAAGTAATCTGAATTCTGGAAGGCCGGATTTTCGAATTCGCCCGAGGTCTGGCTGACCAGGTGATTGATCTGCGTGGTCGCAACGCGACTGATTTCAAACTCAATCGTGCTCAACGCGCGAGAACGGATCGACAATTTCTTTTCGCCGTTGAGCGCGAGCACGCCGCCCTGCCCTTCGATCTGCACCTCGCGCGGAAGCGATGGCACGTCGAGCACGCTATTGTAGTCGTCGCTCAGCGGATAATCACCCGCCGCGCGAACGCCTTTCTTCACGCGCAGGTAAAGCTCGCCGTCCGTCTCGACGCGAATTCGGAACGCATGTTGTCGATCTTGCGCTTTCTCGGTCGGGAGCGCAGTGACCGCGACCGGTTTCGCTTCATCCAAAATTTCGTCCGGAACGTCGTCGGGGCTTTTCCAGAGCTCGGTTTCTTTTAATTGCGAACCGGTCTCCTCGCTCGAATCGCTTTCGTCCGGCGTGGCGGTTGGCGTCGGCGACGCTTCATCCGTTTCGTCAGAGCTTTCGACTTCCGCTTCCTTTTCTTCGTCGGAAGCTTTCCGCTTCGGCAGTAATTTAACTTCCAACGCTTTGGCCAGATCGCGCGTGGCGATGTCGCTCGTGGTGGTGACCACGATCAATTGCTCCGGCTCGCCGTTTTTGTTTCGCGCGATCGTCGTTTCGACGGAATCGATCTTGAACATCGATGCGATCGACGGGATCTGAACTTTCTGTTCGGCTTCGCCTTTGCTTTGCGCGCCCCCTTGAGAAGTGCGCACGCCTTTGCTCAAAATCAGTTTCGCAAAATCGTCTTCCTGCGGCAGCACAACCGGCGAGCTCTGGAGGTAAGCGACGCGCTGATGCAGGCCATACGTAATTTTGTAGTGCGGCGCGGCATCGTTCGACGCGAAAAGATTCGTGCCCGAAACCGTCTCGAAGCGCAAATGTCGATCTAACTCTCCGGCTTCGACGGAATGCGTCAGCTCGAGCGTTGCCGTGAGCGATCGTTGATTGGGATTTGTTGGATCTTGATAGAGCTCGAGTTTTTTAACCGCGATCTCAAACGGCGGCGTCTGAGTTTCGTAATTGAGCCGCTCCATCCGCACATGACCCGGGAAAAATTTCTTGTCGAAAACGATCCGGAACTTTTGGTCGGCCGGCCAATCTTCAGTCGGCTCGAAAACGAGGACTTTATCCGTGACCCAATGCCACGCGCCATTCAGATGCGGCTCAAGCTCCACGCCCTGAACTGCCGGCTTTTTCATGTCCTCAAGGCGCGCCGCGGCTTCGCTGAAATTCACGGTTAGTCGCGGGAACTTCAGATCCTTCTCCAGTTTCGTCACTTCGATCGGAGAGATCTTGACTGTAACGCGATGCGGTTTCGGCAACTGCGAATACCAATTCCAAGTCCAGGCGCTCGCACACGCGATTGCGAAGAGCGCAAGAATTCCCGGCGCGATGAATCGCGGATACGCGCTTTCGAGACGGCCCCAGCGTTCGCCGATTCGGCGGAGCCAATTTGGCGGCCGCCAGGAAACATTGCCGAAGATTTGTCCGGGAATTCGCCGCAGAAAGGCGCCGGTGGCAGCAGCCCATTCAATCGCTTTGGAAACCGGCGCGGGAGTTTTCATAGGTTGGATACGCCCGGCCATCAAAAATCTTTCAGAAGACTTTTCCTAGCCAATTTCTTGGGCTAGAACCGACCGGTGAGGAGTCCAAGTTTAGCGACAACGCGCAAGAGTTTGGTCGATCGTCTCGTGAATTGGGACGATCAAAAACGCTGGCAGGAATTTTTCGATACCTATTGGAAATTGATTTACTCGACCGCGCGGAAAGCGGGCCTCACCGATGCCGAAGCGCAGGAAGTCGTGCAGGAAACCGTGATTACGGTCGCCAAGAAGATCGACAAATTGAAATACGATCCGGCGATCGGTTCCTTCAAAGGCTGGCTTCTGCAAATCACGCGCTGGCGAATCGTCGATCAATTCCGCAAACGCCAACCGGGCGATGCAAAACGCGCACGAGACATCGACGACCGGATGACGGCAACGATCGAACGCGTGCCCGATTCACGCGTTGTCGATCTTGACGAGGTTTGGGAACAGGAGTGGAAAGAGAACTTGTTCGAAGCGGCGATCACGCGGGCGAAAAAGAAAGTCGATCCGAAACAGTTTCAGATTTTCGATTGCTACGTCCGCAAAGAGTGGCCGGCTCAGAAAGTGGCCGAACAATTAAAAGTGAGCATCGGCCAAGTTTATTTGGCGCGGCACCGGGTCGGCGCGGTCTTGAAAAAGGAGATCAAAGCGCTGGAGAAATCCGGGCGTTAAGGCGTTTGCCTACGCCGTGCGCAATTGCCTCAATTGCGCGCCTTATGTAGAATCGCCGCCATCGAAGTTTCGGCTCAAATTCCGATCATCCCCGACCACGAACTCCTGCGCGTGATCGGGCGCGGCGCCTACGGAGAGATCTGGCTGGCGCGCACCGTCATTGGCGCGTTGCGCGCGGTGAAGATCGTTTACCGCAGCACATTTGAAAGCGAGCGCGCGTTTCTGCGCGAGTTCGAAGGCATGTCCGCGTTCGAGCCGATTTCGCGCGAGCACGCCGGCTTCGTCGACATTCTCCACGTCGGTCGCACGAACGAATATCTCTATTACAGCATGGAGCTGGCGGACGATCACATGGCTGGTCGCAAGATCGACATTGCGCAATACGAGCCGCGCACATTGAAAAGCGACCTCGGCCGTCACAAACGTTTGTCGGCCGACGAATCGATCCGGCTCGGTGTTTCTTTAACCGAAGCGCTCGACGCGTTGCACTCGTGCGGGCTGGCGCATCGTGACATCAAACCCTCCAATATTATTTTCACCGAAGGCGTGCCAAAATTGGCCGACATCGGACTCGTCGCGACGAGCGGGCAACAATCGTTCGTCGGAACGGAAGGTTACGTTCCGCCGGAAGGACCGGGAACGCCGCAAGCCGACATTTACAGTCTCGGCAAACTTCTC
>QHOZ01000182.1:0-3515 GCA_003219495.1 Verrucomicrobiota bacterium
AAGGATAAAGGGATTGCACCGGCAAAATTTCGGTTGTGACGTTTCGCGGGCATTTGTAGACTTCTTGTTTTAACATTCTACAAAGTAGTTAACAACCTTAAATATCGCAATTCTGACAGTATTTGGCCGGGTCTTGTTCAATATTTCTCTTGGACGCCTTTAAACCACTCGTGGCAAGCAGGTAAACCCCCAGGTCACTCGATTCTCCGAAAATTCGCAGGATTGACGCGGGTGGATCACGGCGAATAAGGTAATTTCTGCCTCGGAATTGCGCTGGTGATTCCGAAGCGTTTGCACACGTTCGCCCCCCATGCTGGCAAAGATCTACTCCGCTGCGGTCTTTGGCGTAGATGCGTACGAGGTGGAAATTGAAGTCAACGGGGCACGAGGCGACCCGCACATTATCATTGTCGGACTGCCCGATGCCGCGGTCAAAGAGAGTCGCGACCGAGTGACGACTGCGATCAGCAACAGCGGCTATTTCTGGCCGCGCGGCCGGACGACGATCAATCTCGCGCCGGCCGATATTAAGAAGGAAGGGCCGCGCTTCGATCTGCTGATCGCGCTCGTTATGATCGCGGTAAGCGAAGAGCTGGATGGTTCAATGTTCGAAAAATTCAGGTTTGTCGGTGAGCTGGCTCTGAACGGAGCGGTTCGGCCGGTCAAGGGTGTCCTGCCAGTCGCACTGGAAGCACGCCGTCGAGGCAAGCAGGCGATCTTCGTTCCGGAAACGAACGCGCACGAAGCCGCCATGGTAAAAGGCATCGACGTTTACGGTGTCCAGAACCTCCGGCAAACTTTCGAGTTCATTCGCGGCGAGACGACGATGGAGCCGACCCGCGGTGACCTGACGTCATTTTTTGAAACGCATCAAAGTTATGAAGTCGATTTCAGCGATGTGAAAGGCCAGGGGCACGTCAAACGCGCGATCGAAGTGGCGGTTGCGGGTGGACATAATTTGCTCATGATCGGCCCGCCGGGTTCCGGAAAATCGATGTTGTCGAAGCGAATCGCCACCATCATTCCGCCGATGTCGCTCGAAGAAGCGATCGAGAGCACCAAGATCCACAGCATCTCCGGAATGCTGAGCGGCGAACAGGCGTTCGTTTCGACGCGACCTTTCCGTTCGCCGCACCACACCATTTCCGACGTCGGTTTGTTGGGCGGCTCCACCATTCCGGCGCCGGGCGAGGTCAGTCTCGCTCATCACGGTGTGCTATTTCTCGATGAATTGCCGGAGTTCAAACGTTCCACGCTCGAAGTAATGCGGCAGCCACTCGAGGACGGCAAAGTCACAATCTCTCGCGCAGCCGGCAGCGTGACATTCCCTTCCGAGTTCATGCTCGTGGCGGCGATGAACCCATGCCCATGCGGATACTTTGGCGATTTGAAACGCGAATGCCGCTGCGGCCCGCTCCAGGTCCAGCGCTATCGGCAGAGAATCTCCGGGCCGTTGCTCGATCGCATCGACCTCCACATCGAGGTTCCGGCCGTGGAATACCGCGATATCTCGAGCACCAGGGCAGAAGAAGGTTCCGCGGCGATTCGCCATCGCGTCGGACGGGCGCGCGAGCGGCAGCAGACACGTTTTCGTTCCGATAAGAAAATTAACTGCAACGCGCGGATGGGCCCGCGCCAGATCAAACAACATTGCAAACTCGACGATGAATCGCAGGAGTTGATTCGCGTGGCGATGATGGAACTCAATCTCAGCGCACGCGCTTACGATCGAATCCTGAAGGTGTCGCGCACAATCGCAGATCTACAGATGTGCGATGTTATTACCACGGAGCATGTGAGCGAGGCGATCCAGTACCGAACTTTTGATCGGACTCTTTGGGTTTAGAAGAACCACTATCGGCAGAGAGCAGCGGCCCGTTGAAGTCGCTGAAGAGGGCAAGACCCTGAGGCTTTCTTGAGTATAAATTTCTTCGCCGCGAAGGGGTGGTTGATTGACAGCGCCTGCGAAAGGCGGTTCATCACTTAACTGATGAGCAGGATCCTGATCGCCGACGACCAGAATGATGTGCTGGAGGCGTTGCGCATCTTGCTCAAGGGCGAAGGACATCAGACCGACGCCGTCACATCGCTCGCCGGAATATTTCAAGCGCTCGAGAAACGTGATTACGCGCTGCTGATCATGGACCTGAATTATGCCCGCGACACAACGTCCGGGCAGGAAGGTCTCGAAGTGATTCCGCGGATTCAGGCGCTCGACAACACGCTGCCGGTCGTGGTCATGACCGCCTGGGCGACAATCGATCTCGCGGTCGAAGCGATGAAACGCGGGGCGCGTGATTTCATTCCAAAGCCTTGGGATAACGAGAGACTCCTCGCGATCGTGCGCACCCAGATCGAGCTGGCGGGCGCGTTGCGCAAAGGCCGCCGGCTGGAAGCGGCGAATCAACTGCTGCGCGGCAACGCGCCCAATCTCATCGCGGAGTCGCCGCGGATGCGTCCGGTGCTCGAGTTGATCTCACGTGTCGCTCCTTCGGATGCAAACGTTCTCATCACCGGTGAAAACGGGACCGGGAAGGGCCTTGTCGCTCGCGCGCTCCACGCGCTGTCGCAACGCGCGTCGCACAGCATGATCACGGTGAACATGGGCGGGCTGTCGGAAGGCATTTTCGAGAGCGAATTGTTCGGTCATGTGAAGGGTGCGTTCACCGATGCGAAAACGGACCGTGCCGGCCGCTTCGAGCTGGCCGACGAGAGCACACTTTTCATGGATGAAATCGCGAACGTGCCGATGAATCAGCAGGCGAAATTGCTCCGCATGATCGAGACCGGCGAGTTCGAGCGCGTGGGCTCTTCCAAAACATCGCACGCAAATGTGCGGATCGTTTCGGCCACGAATGCCAACCCGCATGAGGAAGTAGCCGCGGGCCGTTTCCGGCAAGACCTGCTTTTTCGCCTGAACACGATCGAGATCGCGCTGCCGCCTTTGCGTGAACGACGTGAAGATATCATGCTCCTGGCGAACAGTTTTCTCCGGCAGCACGCGAAACGGTATCGAAAAACTCTGACCGGATTCGAGGAAGCGGCGCGCGATATTTTGATGCAGCACCAGTACCCCGGAAATGTTCGCGAGCTCGATCATGTCGTGGAGCGGGCGGTCCTGATGACGCAAGGGCCGCAAGTTAAGGCAAACGATCTCGGCCTAACAAGTGGAAGAGAGGACTCACCCCAGCTGGAAGATATGAGACTGGAGGAAGTGGAATCTTTCCTGATCAAGAAGGCGCTTTCGCGCTTCGACGGAAACGCACGCAAGGCCGCGGAAGCATTGGGACTGAGCCGGAGCGCCTTCTATCGCCGGTTGCAGCAGTATGGGCTCTGATGCTCGGGGAGCGTTCGCGCCTCGAATGGTGGATCGCGCGCTCCGCCGCGCGATGCTGATCACTTCGCCCCGAAAGCTTTCGGGGCCATCACTTGCCCTCGAGCGCGGAGCACTCGATCCACCATGAAGGTCCTCAAGAAACTGCGGCATCGCCTGACGCACGAAGGTCGCTTGACCT
>QHOZ01000182.1:3520-4687 GCA_003219495.1 Verrucomicrobiota bacterium
ACGGCAAAAGTCCAGTGGACCTTAACGCTCCTGATCGCCGGCTTTGGGCTCGGCTTCACCCTGAGCGCGCGCGAACACGTCATTCGCCCGCTGCAAACGATGACGAACCTGCTCGCCGCTTTGCGTGAAGGCGATTATTCGATTCGGGCCCGCGGCGCCCGTGCGGATGATGCCCTCGGGGAAGCGTTGCTGGAAATCAACGCACTCGGCGAAACACTTCGTTTCCAGCGCCTCGGCGCCTTCGAAGCGACCGCGTTACTTCGAACCATCATGGCGGAAATCGACGTCGCGGTTTTCACCTTCGATCCCGAACGACGGCTGCGGCTGGTTAATCGCGCGGGTGAAAACCTGCTCGGGCAGCCAATGGATAAGCTGCTCGGCCGTCGCGCTCGCGATATTGGGCTGGAAGCCTGTTTGCACGCGCACGAAGACGCACCGCTGACTCTCGCGTTTCCGGGCGGCTCGGGCAGATGGGGCATCCGCCGAAGTTCTTTCCGCGAAAGAGGCTTGCCGCACGAGTTGCTCGTGCTGACAGACTTGAGCCGCACCTTGCGCGAGGAAGAACGGAATGCCTGGCAACGGCTCGTGCGCGTGATCGGTCACGAGATGAATAACTCGCTCGCGCCGATCAAACGCCAGGAGCGGATTGAACATCATCGCGACGCGCGCAGAATCGCTCAGCCGTTTCATGCAGGCCTATGCGCGGCTGGCGCGCCTTCCCCCGCCGCAAAAGGAACCAGTCGATCTGGGTGAACTCGTTAGGCGTGTGGCGAATCTCGAAACGCGCATCGCGGTCCGCGTCGTCCCCGGACCGGACGTGATCATTCAGGCGGACGAGGCGCAGTTGGAACAATTGCTCATCAACATTCTGCATAACGCGGCGGAAGCCTCACTTGAGACCGCGGGAACAGTGACTACTGGCTGGCGCGATCTGGCGGAATGCGTCGAGGTCTTTGTTCGGGACACAGGACCGGGGATCATGAACCTGACCAACTTATTCGTTCCCTTTTTCACGACCAAACCGGGCGGTTCTGGAATCGGTCTGGCCCTGAGCCGGCAGATCGCGGAAGCGCATGGCGGATCCTTGACTCTGGCGAACCGGAGCGGTCCGGGTTGCGAAGCGCTTTTGCGGTTGCCAAGATAGAAAATCCCAAATCCCAAGTTCCA
>QHOZ01000183.1:0-7844 GCA_003219495.1 Verrucomicrobiota bacterium
CAAATATCGACGTCCGAAAAGATCGCTGCCCGAAAGGCGCGCATTTCGATCCCGCGAAGATGCCATATTGTATGCATTTCAATGGCGGTTATGCGATGCACCAGGGATACGTACCGCCATTTGCCGCGTCGCACGGTTGCATTCGAATACCCCAGGGGATGGCGGAGAAATTTTTTAACAACGCGCCCGTCGGCACGCCAGTGATCGTGAAAGGCGAATGAGCCAGCCGGTCGCCGGGCGAAATCGCGGCGGCTTGCGATTGCCGTTAAAGATCGCGGCCTACGTTGCAGCCGCGCTTGCAACTTTACTTTGGATGGGAATTGGCTCGTTCCCCTTGGTCTACATGTTTCCGCTGGGTCTTGTCGCGTTCTTCGATTTACACCTCGCCAATGACGGCGGCTGGGGCGTGCTGATTGGAACCTGGCTCGTGTATGTCGTGCACGGCTATTTCTATTTTCGTTCAAAGGCGACGCTGCAAACGGCGATCCTTTTCGGCGTGCTGGTGTTGATGCTGGTCGGCAACGTCGCCGGCTGCCAGCAGATGATCCACCCGCATTAGCTGCTCACGCGATCAGCTCGGAAAATTTCGCGAGATCGATATTGCCGCCGGAAACGACACAAACGATCGGACCTTTTCCGGCCTTGCCCGTCAACGCGGCGGCGAGCGATAACGCGCCGGCGCCTTCAGAAATTATTCTCGCCTTCTCCGCGATCAATCGCATCGCGCGCTTTGTTTCTTCAAGCGTGACCACGAAATAGCCGTCGACGACGGGCTTCATTCGTTCCCACATCCGCGGGAACATGCTTTGGCCTCCCGCGCCATCGACGAACGATGCTTTCCAGTTTGTAAAAACTTGCGGCGAACCTTTTTCGAACGACAACGCAGCCGGCGCGGCGGTTTCCGGTTCGGCTCCGAAGATTTTGATTCCGGCTTTGATCGCCTTGGCCGCGCTCGCGACTCCGGTGATTAATCCGCCGCCACCGATCGCGGTAATAATCGCGTTCGTATCAGGCGCGTCTTCCAAAATCACGAGCGCCATTGTTCCATGACCGGCGATAAAATTGTCGTCGTCGAACGGATGAACGAACGTGCCTTCGACTCCAGGATATTCGCGCGCGTCGCAGGTTTTCCACGCGACCTCGTACGAAACCAAAACTAATTTCGCGCCGAGCGCGCGCATGCGCTCCAACTTCGCTTTCGGGGCCGTCTCGATTGCCACAACGGTGCATGGAACGCCAGCTTGCCGCGCGGCGTAAGCCACTCCCTGCCCCGCGTTGCCTGCGCTCACGGTCCAAACGCCTCGTTTGCGTTCCGAATCCGGCAACATTGCGACCGCGTTCGCCGCGCCGCGCAACTTATAGGCATTGATCGGCTGAAGATTTTCCAGCTTCAATCGAATATCGGGAAACTCCGGCCCGAGTTCGAGTCGGACCAGCGGTGTGCGTACAATTGTTTTCGCAATCCGCTCGCGCGCTTCTTTGATTTCGTCCAGGGCGATCGGCCGAACTGGCTCAGGATCCGTTGTCATGCCTTCAGCACTGTAGGGGAAGCAGTCTGCTTCCCGCAAATGCTCGGTTACAACTATCCGGGTGGCCAGGCCAGCGCCCGTTTGCCTAACAAATGAACATGCAGATGCGGAACGCTTTCGCCCGCGTCGGGTCCACTGTTCACGACCACGCGATAGCCTGACTGGTCGACGCCAAGCTTTTTCGCAAGCTGGCCGGCAACGAGCAACAATTTTCCAAGGATCTGTTTGTCCCCATCCTTCGCTTCGGCCAGCCGAGGGATGATTTTCTTTGGAACGATCAGCACGTGCACCGGCGCCTGTGGATTCACATCGTGAAAGGCAATCGCGTCATCGTCTTCCCAAATAATTTCCGCCGGAATTTCGCGGGCGATGATTTTTTCGAAAATGGTCATGATCTTGGGCGCCCCGCTACTTGAGAGAGCATTTCAGTCGTGCGCACGTCGTCGCAGTCAACCGTTCACGAATGAAGCAAACAATTTCTTCGCGTAAAGCGTCACACGCGCGCGTCCAGACTTTGGTGCAACGCAAATGTTTCACGCACGTATACAAAGCGGTCAGCCGAAGATTATCGGCGCCCGTTTCGATAAGCGCATTGAGTCGTTTCTCGAGCAGATCGAAAAACGCGAGCTCGTAGCCGCTGCCTGCTTCATGCGCGATGTCGATCAACGAAACGGAAATCGGCGGCGGCGCCGGCGCGAAGTAGGGAATGATTTCTTTGTAGCCGATCGCTTTCAGAACGTATTGCACCGTTTCCTGAAGTTGTTTGAAGGCGACGACGTTCTCGTCGTTCCGCAAATGCAGATAGAACGCAATGCTCTCGGTCACGTGCTCGGTAAGCCACCAGCTCGGATAGCCGGCCTGGTCCGCCGCACGATTGATCGCGGCGTGCAGCCAGTCCCGGTCGAACTCGAAAAGCTGGCCCGAGTCGCAACGCAAATAGGGAAACTCTTCTTTAAACGCTACCATGCTTTATTTGATCGGTGGGAAACAATTCGCGTTGGCGCGAATCCGGTTTTGAACTTTTGCCGAGCGCGTGAATCTCATCCACGAATTGATCGACATCTTCGAAACGGCGATGGACGGACGCATAACGCAAATACGCCACCTCATCGATGCCCCGCAGTTTTTCGAGAACCTTCGCGCCGATCGCGTTAGACTGAACTTCGCGGCCGCTCGTTTCGAGGTCGTGCACGATTTCATCGACCAACTGCTCGAGCGTTAACAAACTCGTGGAACGTTTCTCGAAAGCTTTCGCGATGCTGCCCGCAAGTTTGCGGCGATCGAACGGTTCGTGCGTGCGGTCGCGCTTGATCACGCGCAGGTCGGACCGTTCGATTTCCTCGTAAGTCGTAAATCGGTATCCGCATTTGAGGCACTGGCGGCGGCGGCGAATGCTGGAGCTATCGCGAGACTGTCGGGAATCGATAACCTTGTCATCACGCGAGCCGCACTTGGGGCAACGCATATAGTGTTATTGGGTAAATAACACACCACCTCGCGGGCGCGAACCCGGTGCTTAAGCTGCGACCGCTTTGCGCGGCACTGATTTTTTCGGTTTCCGCTCCGCGAATTCGAATCCGATCTTGCCGTTTTCCAATTTCAAATGCGCCGAAAACGGCCGGCCTTTTTTCGAAATAAACTTCGGCAGGAGATCGGTTTTACCGGTCGTGATCAGTTTTTGCACCTGCTCTTTGGGAATTTCGCGCTGCAAAATCATTTTGCTGATCCGGAACGTGCACGTTTTCTCTTTTGAAACCGCCTTCTCGCAAGCGTAGGCGCGATCGAGAACGTAGACCTGGCCTTTCTGGCAAACCGGACACGGTCCGAGCAA
Organism: Verrucomicrobiota bacterium; assembly: GCA_003219495.1. Next base: position 3,361 of record QHOZ01000183.1, read on the forward strand.
TTCGTGCTTCTCGGTGTCGATCTGGACTGGTTGGTCGTGGCCATTTTCGCCAAAATCAAACGCCGGTTTGAATTCATCGCCCAGTTTTACGATCGCGTTGAATTTGCGGCCGAGTTTGCTGCGAAATCCTTCGAGCGGGCCAACTTTTCCTTCAGTCAGCAGTTTTTCCAATTCAAACCGCTCAAACGCGCGGCCCGCCATCGTCTTCCATAAAATCAGCTCGCACGTTTTACATTTGAAGGTGCGATATGTTTCCTCGAACGGGCCACCGCCACATTTCGGACATTTCACTTCGAGCGGCTCAAAATTTCCGCTGACGCTATCGCCTTCGAAGGTTTTTGCTCGCTCGACGATCTCGCGGGTGAATTTCCTGATGTGCGCCATGAAATCGTTGCGCTTCATCGCGCCCTTTTCCATGCGCTTGAGTTTCGATTCCCACTCGCCCGTCATCTCCGGCGAGGTCAACTCGGTCGCGCCGATTCCGCGCAAGAGCGTGATGAGCGCGAGACCTTTCGCGGTCGCGATCAATTCGCGGCCCTGTCGATGGACGTAGCCGTCGAGGATCAAACCTTCGATGATCGCGGATCGCGTCGCAGGCGTCCCGAGACCTTTCTCGCGCATCGCCTCGCGCAGTTCCTCGTCTTCTACGAGTTTGCCGGCGCCCTCCATGGCCGATAGCAGCGTCGCTTCGGAAAATCTTGCCGGTGGTTTCGTTTCGTTGTGAACGACTTCGATGTCGAGAACCTTGGCCGGCTCGTCCGGCGTAATCGCAACGAGCGATTCGCCACCTTCTTGATCGGCCGCCGCTTCTTTTCCATAAACGGCAAGCCAACCCGGATCCTTGATAATTTTTCCGTCGGTCCGGAACGCGTCTTTTTCCACGCGCGTGATCCGCGTTGTGACTTCAAATTGCGCCGCCGGGAAGAAAACGCTGATGAACCGGCGCACGATCATGTCGTAAATCTTCTGCTGCACTTCATCGAGTCCGTGCGGAACGGTGCCGGTCGGAATGATTGCGAAGTGATCCGAAATTTTCGCGTTGTTGAAAATTCGCTTCGAATTTTTCACCCACTGGTTGTCCAGCACGGTCCGCGCATGCGTGTTCTCGATCTTGCTCAAGGTCGCTTTGACCGTCGGAATGTAATCTTCCGGCAGATAACGCGAATCGGTTCTGGGGTAGGTGACGACTTTGAAGCGCTCGTAAAGTTGCTGCGTGATTTGCAATGTGCGCTTGGCACTGAAGCCCCGACTGTTCGCGTCGCGCTGCAAACTGGTCAGGTCGTAGAGCAACGGCGGCGCCTGGCCGAGGCACCTGCTCTTGATCTCGTCGGCTTGCGCTTGATCCCGCCTCCGCTCGGCGCGCGCATCTTCGTCGCCATCCTTTTGAAAATCTTCTTTGAACCAGCGCCCGCGATAGCTGCCGGCTTTCACTTCGAAATCACCGAACACTTCGTAATACGCCCGCGCCTTGAACTGATGGATCTTGTCTTCGCGCTCGGCGAGGATCGCGAGTGTCGGCGTTTGCACGCGACCGACCGGCGTTAATTGGAAGCCGCCGGCGCGATTGTTGAATGCCGTCATCGCGCGCGTGCCGTTGATTCCAACGAGCCAGTCGCTTTCGCTCCGGCAGACCGCCGCTTTCGAAAGCGGGACCATTTCTTCTTCGGAGCGCAAATGATTGAATGCATCGCGAATTGAATCGGCGGTCATCGATTGCAGCCAAAGGCGGCGGACAGGCTTTTTAACGTTCGCGAGCAGGATCAAATATCGAAAGATCAACTCGCCTTCACGCCCGGCGTCGCAGGCGTTGATCAAAAGATCGACATCTTCACGTTTCATCAGCTTCTTGAGCATGTTGAAACGCGCTTTGGTTTTTTCGATCGGCTTGAGGTGAAATTCTTCCGGAATGATCGGCAGATTGGCAAAGCTCCACTTGCCGCGCTTCACGTCGAGCTCAGTTGGCAGCGCCAATTCCACCAAGTGTCCGAGCGCGGATGAGATTAGGTATTGATCATTTTCGAAATGATCGCCCTCCTTTTTGAAGCCGCCGAGGGCGCGGGCGAGATCGCTCGCCACGCTCGGTTTCTCCGCGATGATCAACGATTTAGGCATTGGTAATGAAGCTCTTGCACTTTGGGGGATGAGCAGATCGCGGACGAGGCTAAGCGAGTTTCACGAAATACTTTCCGGGCAACTGCTTCACCAGTCGCTTCAACTCAAGGGCGAGGAGGGTAGAAGAGACTATCGAACTTGGCAAATTTGATTTCGTGGCGATCGCGTCGATTGGCGTTTCCGTCGCCTCAATCGCATCATAGACGCGGCGCTCCTCCTCCGAGAGCGGAGGCAGGGGTCGAACGGCGGCTTGCGGTGACGGTTTCGTTTCCGGCAACAAAATTTGCAGGTCCTCGAGAATGTCGTTCGCGTCCATCACCAATTTCGCGCCTTGCTGAATCAAACGATTCGAGCCGATCGCGCTCGGCGCATTAATGTGACCGGGCACGGCGTAAACCGCACGGCCTTGTTCGAGCGCCTGCGAAGCAGTGATCAGCGCCCCGCTGTTTGCGCCCGCCTCGACCACGAGAATTCCATGGCTCCAGCCCGCGATGATCCGATTGCGCATCGGGAACGTTTGTCGATCCGGTTCAATTGCCATTGAGAACTCAGACACGACGGCGCCGTTTCCGTTACAAATTTTTTCGGCGAGCGCCTTGTTCTCGGGCGGATAAAGCTTGGATAATCCGGAGCCGATGACCGCAATCGTCCGGCCTTTCGCAGCGAGCGCGCCTTGGTGCGCGGCAGTGTCGATTCCGCGCGCGAGACCGCTGATCACAGTGAGCCCGGAATAAGCCAATTGGTAGGCCAGCTTCTTCGCCGATTCGTTTCCATAATGCGTCGTGCGCCGCGCGCCGATGATCCCGATTGCGTGATGATCGCGCTCCTGAATATCGCCCCAGACGTAGAGAACAATCGGTGGCGCGTGAATTTCGCGCAGCGGCTTCGGGTACTCCGGTGAACTTTGCGTGATGACGGTTGCGCCGAAATCTTTGACCCGCGTCAGCTCGGCCGGAAGATCGACAATCGATTCCCAGTTCGCGATTTGATCGACAACTTCTCTGCCGATGCCTTCGACTTTGCGCAGATCGTCGCGTTTGGCGCTGAGAACTCGCTCCGGGGTTTCAAATACCTGCAGCAATTTGCGCAGACGCACCGGCCCCATGGTCGGGAGCATGTTTAGCGCGATGCAGGCTTCGGTCGCGTTCATTTACATTCGCGACAGGCGGGGAAATTTGAAACTGCCACTCCGGCTCGGAGCTAAAACGGAATCTCGTCGTCGTCCGGCTCGCCCGTCTGTGGCTTTGGTGGCGGAGCCGTTTTTGCCGGACGCGATTCGCCGCCTTCGCTTGCGCCGCCTGCGCCAGGCGGTCGCCCGCCGAGAAGCTGCATCGTTTCACCGATGACGCGGAGTTTGCTGCGCTTTTGTCCGCTTTGTTTGTCGTCCCAAGTGTCGAGTTGCAAACGGCCCTCGATGAAAATCGGGCGCCCTTTTTTCAAATATTCGCCGGCGATCTCAGCGAGACGCGCCCAGAGAACAACATCGACATAAGTGACTTCTTCGCGTTTCTCGCCGCTATCGAGCGTGTAGGAACGATTGACGGCAATGCCGAGATCGCACACGGCGCTGCCTTTGGGGGTGTAACGCACTTCGGGATCGCGCGTCAGGTTTCCGAGGAGAATGACTTTATTGAAACTGGCCATGCGCCCGGTCTACCCGATTTATTTGGCGCGCGCCAACTTTTTCGCGGGCTGCTCTTTGCGCTCTTTGGTTTCGGTTTTCTCGCGCAGGCGCTGGTAATGCTGACGGTAAACTTCCGGGTCGAGTTTGAATTTCGATCGCAGCTTGGTGATCAAATCGGGCTCGCCGTGAAAAATGAAATTCGCGTAGTAGCCGGCATCGATCGCTCCGGCGGCGTACGAGAATTGGCGCTTGTCCATTTTCTGCGCTTGCTCGACGTCCGCGCCTTCCTTTTTAGACTCTGATTCCAAGCGGTCGACGATGTCGTGGACGCTCTCTTCTTTTCCCTGCGCGTTTACGACCAGCAGGGCTTCATAACGGTTCTTCATGGTTATTCGTCTTCGATTTTGTTGAAAGTGTTCATCGCGGAAACGACGCCTTTGTCAACGGCGCATTTCACCGCCTCCGCCGCCCGTTCGATTGTCGATCTTACGAGCGGCTTTTGCTCCTCAAAAAAATTGCTAAGCACGTAATCGCTCGACCCTTCGGCCGGCGCAGGGCCAATGCCAACGCGAAGGCGAGCAATCTCTTCCGTCCCAAATTGCACGATTACCGATTCCAAGCCGTTGTGGCCGCCGGGGCCGCCGCTCTGTCGGATCCGCAATCGTCCGAGCGGCAATGAAAAATCGTCGAGCACGATCAAGATTTCATCCACTGGAATTTTAAAGAACTGCGCGATCGCCTGAAGCGG
>QHOZ01000183.1:7943-8806 GCA_003219495.1 Verrucomicrobiota bacterium
CCCACTTTCCGGATTTTTCCCAATTCCAGCCGGCTTCGTGCGCGAGAAGATCGACAACCATGAAGCCGACGTTATGACGCGTGAGCGCGTACTCTGCTCCAGGATTTCCAAGCCCGGCGACCAAGCGAATCGGTTTGTCGTCCACAGCCGCGCAATCGAAATCCAGAACGGGATCTCGAGGTTACTTCTTGGCTTCTTTTTCCTTCGGAGCACCAGCCCCAGGCGCGCCTTTCCCACCAGCAGAGGGAGCGCCAGCAGCTTCGCCCTCTTCCTTCTTCGCGGTGATGACTTCTGGTCCGGCCGCAGCGGCAGCTTCCGCTTCGGGCGTCACGACTTCTTCCTCTGCCACCGGCGCCATCACTGAAAATACCGTGAGATCGGCCGAAACTTTCGACAAAACTCCTTCGGGCAATTTGATATCGCGAACGTGGATCGAATCGCCAATGTTCAGGGCCGAAACGTCCACCGTGATCCGATCGGGCAAATCTTTCGGGAAGCATTCGATCGTGAGCGCTCGAACATTTTGCTCGAGCAATCCGCCCGAGTTCTTTACGCCCGTCGCGATGCCCGTGGGCTCGAGCGGAACGCTCGCCTCGATTTTTTCGTCCATCGAGATCGCGTGAAAATCGACGTGTAAAATCGCGCCGCCGACCGGCGAGTGTTGCACTTCCTGCAAGAGCACAGTCTTGGTGCCTTTGCCTCCCGCGATTTCGAGTTCCACCAAAATGTTTTCGCCGGACGCGTGACTGAGCATCGCGTTGATGTCGCGGGCTGAAACCTGAAGCGATTGCGATTTCTCTTTCCCGCCATAAACAATGGCCGGAACAATGCCGCGCGCTTTCAAACGGCGCGCTGCCGAGCGG
>QHOZ01000028.1 GCA_003219495.1 Verrucomicrobiota bacterium
GTTCGGTCGTGAACAGGTCGGTCATGAATCCCCAAAAGACGGCAACGGCGAAGAGATTGAAAACGCTGACCCAAACAAAGAAGCATCCATCGACCCACGGTTGCTTGCCCGGAGGCATGCACTGCATCAGCACGAAGAAAATGATCAGGTTCAAAATGAAAAACCGATAAGCGATCGGAATGAATTTCCGCCGCGACATGCGCGACACGATGGCGGAGAAGAGCGCGTTCGCGAAGATCATCGTGACGAGCACAACCGTGAACATCCACCACAGGTTTTCGAACTGTTGCGCACCGATGTTATCGCGGATCGGCCGGATCACGTAGTAGCCGGCCAGGACGACGAAGAAGAAAGTAAACCCGAGCCAGAGAGCACGAAGCTCGTTCGGTTTTACTTCAACGACTTTGGCGAAGAGCTTTTTCAAGCGCGCTTTTTCCAAGCAGCCAGAACTTCAGCTTCGCGTTCCGGCGTTAAACCCGCCCGCATTTTCGATTGTCGATCTTGCGGGCGCGATTTGAACCACGCGAGAGCGTCGCGCGCGGTTTCAGCGAGCGGACGGAAGGTTAATCCTTTGCCGAGCGCCTTATCGATCTTCGTGAGCGAGAGTCCACTCTCTTTGCCGGTCCAAACCGGCATGTCGGACCACGGCTCGACTTTCTGTTGCGTCAAAAATTCTTCGGTTACCCAAGTGAACGTCGCTTTCGACTTCTCGGCCTCTTTGATTCCGTCCAGCATTTCGCCGACCCCGAGCGCTTTGGCAGGTCCCGTCGCGTTGTAGATTCCAGTTTCGCCGTTTTCGACCATGCGAATTGTCCATTCTGCGAGATCGCGCGCATCAATGAACTGCACGGGATCTTTTGGATCACCCGGCGCAAGCACTTCGCCACCGCGATCAATTCGCACCGGCCAGTACGTGAAACGATCCGTTTCGTCGCGCGGGCCAACAATTAATCCGGGCCGAATGATCAAAGTCTTTCCAGGAAACCATTTCTCGACTTCCTGTTCCGAAAGAGCTTTGAGCGGGCCGTAGGTTTTGAATCCCGACGCTTTCATCGCTTCGATCGTCTCCTTGTAAGGATCCGGGCCGGTGTACTTCTCGGTGGGTGCGGTTTCGTCGACGCCGCTTTTCACTTCGCCATAAACTGAGATCGTCGAAGTGAAAACGTAACGCTCGACGTTGCCTTTGAGAACTTGCGCAGCGTCGCGCACCCAGGCCGGCAACGTTGTCGGATTGTCGATCACCACATCCCACTGGCGATTTTTCAGCGCGTCGAGCTGGCCGTTGCGGTCGCCGATCAATTGCTCGACTTCGGCGGGCAACTCGCCGGGATGAGTTTTATTGCGATTCAACGTCGTGATTTTATGCCCGCGGGTCAGCGCGTATTTCACTTGATAGGGCCCGGTGAATCCGGTGCCGCCGAGAATCAGGATTCGCAATGGTTTCACCGCCTTCTGAGCAAACAGCGATGTCGATCTTGCGCTGAGCGCGACCACGCTCGCAGTGGAAAGCTTAATGAATTGGCGTCTCTTCATGTTTGGTGATTACGAACGCAGGTTTATCGTTTCCCATCAATGAAGAACATAACCCGGCGCCGCGCGACCAAATTGATTGGTGGAGCGGCGGCGGGTTTATTTTTGCCGATCGGATCAAGTCGCGGAGAATCTTCGCAAATGCTTACGCGCGCGATTCCAAGTTCCGGTGAGAAGCTGCCGGTGATCGGGCTGGGCACTTATAGCGTGTTCGATGTCGATCTTGACGCGCAAAAAGAGAAGCAACTGGCCGAGGTGCTCCAGAGTTTTGTGAAACTTGGCGGTCGCGTCGTCGATTCATCACCAATGTACGGACGGGCTGAAAGCGTGATCGGGACGCTCGCGAGCAAGCTTGGGCTTCACGACAAAGTTTTTCTCGCGACGAAAGTTTGGACGCGCGGCAAGGAAGCGGGCGCGCAGTCGATGGAGCGCTCGATGTCGCTCATGCAGACAAAACGCATCGATCTGATGCAGGTTCACAATTTGGTGGACGTAAATACGCAGCTCGCAACGATGCGGGATTGGAAAGGGCAAGGGCGTTTTCGTTACGTCGGCATCACGCATTACAATTCGAGCGCATTCGATTCGGTGGAGAAAATCTTGCGCGCGGAAAAGCTCGATTTCCTTCAAATCAACTACTCGATCATGGAACGCGAAGCCGAGTCGCGGATTCTGCCGCTGGCGCAAGATCGACAAGTGGCGGTCATCATCAATCGGCCGTTCGGCGGCGGCGATCTGTTCAGCCGGGTACGATCAAAACCGTTGCCTGACTGGGCCAAGGAATTCGAGTGCGAATCGTGGGCGCAGTTTTTCCTGAAATGGATAATCGCGAATCCGGCCGTGACCTGCGCCATTCCCGCAACCAACAACCCACAGCACCTCGCCGACAATGTGCGGGGCGGAGCCGGCCGATTGCCGAGCTTTGAAATGAGGCGGAAAATGGCGGAATTCGTCGGCGCGCTGTAAGCATTTTTCCGGGCGAAAAAACCTTTACTTTTTCCGAAAAAACGGGTTGCGCAGGCAGCGATCTTGCTCGATATACGGCGCTCCTTATGCGGAAAAAGAACCCCCTCCTCTCATATATTCCTTTCATCTGTGGATGCGGTCTGCTCATTGCGACCGCCGCTCAGGGCCAAACTGTCGAATCGGCCAAGCGATTCAGTTTTAAGGACGCCAACGGCAAAACCGACTCGGCCGAGATCATGACTAATTACGCGCCGAAGAAGATCACCCGCCCGGTGGCCAAAGTTGAGGGTTCGACTAATCCGAAATTGGCCCGCGCGGCCACGATCGCCGAAGAGCGCGCTCACGCCCACTCGCGCGAGCAATGCTGGCATTACGTGAAAGAAGCGTTGGTTGCTTCCGGCGCGGTCAACTCCCGCCCGACGACGGTCAATGCCAAGGAAGCGGCCAATGAGTTGGTCAAGAATTACGGCTTCAAGAAGCTTCCAATCCGCGATCCGTATAAAGCGCCGGTGGGATCAGTGCTCGTTTACAACAACAAGCGCGGCGCCGGTCACGTCGAGATCCGGACCAAGCATGGTTTCGCGAGCGACTTCCGCTCGAAGGTTCCCTCCCCGCGTCCGCTCATCGGCGTTTTCACGAAGGGCTAAAGGCCGAAGTCGATCTTGTTAAGATCGACAAGCCCATTGTTGGCAATCGTCATGGCGCCAATCGAGCCGCCGGCCGTAGTAAGCTTCGCGCTTTGCGGTGCGGTGAATGCAATCGGCTTCGAATTGGTGATCGCGATATTGGAGACCGTCGCCATGTTTGGCGGAATGACCTTTACGTTTACGAAAGGCGGATTCGTGCTCGCCCACGCCAACGCCTCGCGCTTGGTCTCAAAAAATTTGTCGATCACGAGGGCGCTTCGCTCATCCTGCGTACGGCCGGCGTGACGGGCCGCTTTGCGATTTCGAACGGCGCTCCCGGTATCGACTGCCGCGAGTGTGCTTCCGTCTGGAAGTACCACGCGACTGCCGTAGGGAATCCTTTTCGGATCGACTGCGCAATGGCCGACGTGGAGCCGCGTTCCGGTGGCAGACTTATGCTGCCGGCTATAACCATCCGCACCGCGTCCGCCATGCGCCCAGTAAACAGTCACGCGTGCGAGCAAGGAATTGGAGCGCGGATTCTCGCGAGCGAAAGCGCACGGCAGCGCGATGAGCGCAATTAAGAGGGCAAGAGCGAGACGTTTCATGTTCGGCGGTGGTTGGGTTCGAGGACGGAATTCAGCGGAAGCCCAAGGCGAAGCTTCGTGGAGTCAAATTTCGGCAACGATGCCGTCGGAACTTTTTGTTTGGAGACCGGCTTCAGGTCTCCATTCGCGGAGACCTCATTCGTATTGCCTACCGAGGCGACGGCCTCACGCGTTCGCGACCCTGACCCCGGCGGCACAACGCGCACGGTCATGAAGTGCGCGTGCGCCCGTTCCCACTCCATCGCGGCTTCCTTGGATTCAAAAAAACGATCGATGACGAGCGCCGCTTTTTGCGCTGCAGTGCGGCCGGTAAGGCGAGCGGCCTGGCGACTGATCACGGCGGGGCCGCTGTCGACGGCGGTGCATATTGCGTCGGAAAATTCGACGCGGCTGCCGAACGGAATCCGTTTCGGATCGACCGCACAATGGCCGGTACGGAGGCGCGCGCCATTGGAGCAGGCGCGCAGTTGGCCTTCACTCTTCCAATAAACAGTGACGCGAGCAAGCAGCGAGCTTTCGGTGGCGAACACCGGCGTCGCGATCAAAAAAGAAAAGCAAATCGTTAGGAAAAAAAATCTCGTACCCATAAAAGACGAAGCCACCCTCGGGCGAATTCGATGTAAACCCCGCGAATGCAGGGTTTTTTAACTAAGAATCGGGGCAAACCTGTAAAACGGTTCCCACCCGAACGCAAATTTTTCTTTCAGATTTTTCGAGGTTTTTACGAACTGATCGGGAGAAAAACAAATTCCTCTTGCGAGGTGGCATATTCCCTGCAATAGAAACGCGGCGTGCGACGCATTTTCGTCCTCTCCATTTTAGCTGCGGGATGCTTCGCCCTTTTTGTCTCCCCGCTTCGCGCTGAAGGTTTGCAAAAATCCACCGAGAAGTTTGTCTACCGGGACAACTCGGGTCGCGTCACCGCAGTCAAAGTCATTCACCATTACCGGACGAATCCGATCGTTCATCCGTTCGCGAAGATCGATTCTCGGCTCGATCCGAAACTCGCGCGCGCAGCAACGCTCGCCGAAGAGCGGTCGAACGCTCACTCCAAAGGAGCCTGTTGGCATTATGTGAAACATGCCTTGGTCTCTTCCGGTATAATCGATTCCTACCCGAAAACGGCTTACGCCGCTGAAGCCGGCGAAGAGCTCATGCGCAGTTACGGATTCAAACGTCTACCGATCCGGGATCCGTACGCGGCGCCGATCGGCGCGGTGCTGGTTTACGGAAACAAAAATCGCGGGCACGTCGAAATCAGGACGAAGGACGGTTTCGTAAGCGATTATCACAGCAAGAATCGCTGCTTCTATCCGCTGATCGCCGTTTACGGTAAATTCTAGCGGTTGCCTGGAGAATTTGCGCAGCTAGAGTCTGCGCCGGCAATGGAGTTTGCCTTTCCCAAGCATCGGGAAGAACCGCGCTCGAGCTGATGACTCCTGCAACAACAGGAGACCATTATGCTCGGATTCAAACAAATCATCATCGTCGCGCTTGGCGGCGCCATCGGTTCAATCCTTCGCTACAAAATCGGCGGTTTCGCGCTGCACCACACGCAATCTTGGAATTTTCCGGTGAGCACGTTCTCGATCAACGTTGCCGGCTGTTTCGCAATCGGAGTTCTCGCGGCGCTGGTTGAGCACCACGATTTATTTTCGCCGTCGCTGCGGTTGTTACTCTTCACCGGGTTGCTTGGCGGCTTCACCACTTTTTCCGCGTTCGGCTACGAGAGCGTGTTTCTTCTAAGGCGTGGACTGGTCTCAGTCGCGGGAAGCTACGTTGCGCTGAGCGTTGTCGGTGGTTTGCTCGCCGTTGGTGCGGGAATCAAACTGATCGATCAATTCTGGCCGCCCCAACACTAAGCATGCCGCTCAGGCGTAAACGAGCAAATCGATCTCTTCAGGCAGCGAGCTCGACACTTCACGGATGACGTTTCCGCGCAGCAAATTGATCAAGGCGTTGCGTTGCGGTGCTCCAAGAATCAAGCGCGAGGCGCCAAGCGTCGCGGCAAGATCAACAATTGTTGCGGCGGCAGACGGGCTGACCGCGTAAGCGAACAATGGCGGATGATCGCCCGCTTTCAGTTTCGCTTCATTGAAAATGCGACTCGCTTCTTCGTCTTCGTGCCACTTGCGTTTCGTGTCCTGCTCGGTCATGAAGGCCTGCTCGCGAACAAAAAGTAAATAAAGTCGCGCGCCCAAGCGGTCCGCTTCGCGCAAAGCGAAATCGAGCGTTCGCCCGGTCCCGCGAATTGCGCAAAGGATCGCTTCGCCGCCGATGGGAGCATCGACCGATTCGAGCGGCGCGCTGGAAATGGCTCCTTCGGGTGGTGGCGCGGCCGAAACACGTTTCGCTTCCTTTTTCATCCGTCGCTCCAACACCAAACCTCGAAGGATTAATCCGACGGCGAGAATGGTGACCGCGAAATAGCGCGCATTCGGTTTGTCGATCAGCAACGAAAGCTCGATCGCCGCCATCACCAAAAAAGTGGCGAACATGAGCGTGCGCTCCCAGGATTTGATCGACAACTTTCGGTCGGTCGAAGTCGCGCCGAGGTTTGTAGCGATGGCGCCGACGACGCCAACCGCGTAGAGATCGGCCAGGCCGGACATGTCTTTGACGATCATGACGAGAGCCATCGGGACAAGCGTGGCAAGTAGCATTCCCGCGTTCGGAACGCCCCACTTGTTCAGCTTTTGAAAAATCTTCGGCAGCTCGCGATCCCGCGACATCAAAAACTGGATCGCGATAAGATCGACAATCGCGGTGTTGGAAGCGGAGAGAAGCAACAAACCGAAGACAACGCTGACGACGACTGCGAAAACATGGCCGATAGCCGGCCCCATTGCGCCGCCCACGAAAATCTGGCCCATGTAACGCAGCATGTAATCGCGCACTCCTTCGGCGCCCGGCGCGTTTACGTCGCCGTTCGCGACTTGCAAACCATTGAGCGCGTGCGCGGCCAAACCGAACAACGCGGTGAACACGCAAACTTCGATCATCACGATCAAAATCGCGGGCGTGGAAGTTTTGGTGACGCGCGGATTTTGGTCCGTCGTCCCTGGATCGAGTTTCATCACGCCGGTGGCGTTCGCGATCGCTTCGACTCCGGAAAGCGCGAGCACGATTCCGACGAAACCAGCCCAGTTTTGTGTAAATGTTCCGTGCAACGGTTGAAGATGACCGAACGCCGCGCCGATGTGCGGCAGACAAAAAAGTCCGAGCACGACGACAACGATCGCGGTTGGAATCGAAATCAGAAACGCAAGACCGCCGGTTTGTTTGGGACCAAGCAAGTTAAGAAGCCCGAT
>QHOZ01000184.1 GCA_003219495.1 Verrucomicrobiota bacterium
AAGCCGAGCTGAAGAAACACGATTGCAATAGCGGCAGAATCGAGATCGTCCATTCCACGCAGGTCGTGAACATGAGCGACAAGGCGTGGTCCGCGGTGCGACGGAAAAAAGATTCGTCGATCAGTCGCGCAGTGGATGTCGTGAAACGCGGCGACGCCGATGCAGTCGTTAGCGCTGGACATACCGGCGCGGCAGTTGCGGCGAGCATGATCAAATTGCGCACCTTGCCCGGAATCGATCGACCGGGCATCGCAGCAATTCTTCCCACCGAAACAAACGTTTTCGTTTTGATCGACGCCGGCGCGAACATCGACGCGCGCGCGGAACATCTTCTTCAGTATGCATTCATGGGCTCGGTTTATTCGCGCCACGTGCTGCATTACAAAAATCCGACGGTCGGTTTGATTTCACTGGGCGAAGAAGATGTGAAAGGCAATGAGCTGACGAAGCAAGTGTTCCAGATGCTCAAGCGCAGCTCGCTGAACTTCGTCGGCAACATTGAAGGCCGGCACCTGTTCGAAGACCCGGTCGAGGTCGTGGTCTGCGACGGTTTTGTCGGCAACGTGATTTTGAAAACGTGCGAATCGATCGCGGTCGCGATTTTCAAATGGCTCAAGCACGAATTGATGAGATCGACTAAGCGAAAGATCGGCGCGTACCTCGCGAAAAACGCGTTTCTCGAAATTAAAGACAAAACGAATTACGAGGAGTACGGCGGCAGTCCGTTGCTCGGCGTGAACGGGATTTGCATCATCGCCCACGGCGCGAGCACGCCGTTGGCGGTCAAAAACGCGATCCGGGTCGCGGCCGAGTCGATTGAACAACAGGTCAACCCGCATATCGTCGAGGAAATCCGCCGTTATCATGAAACGACAGCCTCGCTCGAACCCGCGGCCGCACTCGGCTAAGGCCGTCCGCACTGTTTCGATTGTCGGCACCGGGAGTTACGTGCCGGAGAAACGTGTCACCAACGATGACATGTCGAAAATCGTCGACACGTCCGATGAATGGATCACGACGCGCACCGGCATCAAAGAACGCCGCATCGCCGCCAAAGATGAATTGACGAGCGAGATGGCGACGAAAGCGGCGTTGAAAGCGCTCGAGCAGGCAAAAGTTAAACCGGAAGACCTCGATCTTATTCTGGTCGCAACTGCGACCCCCGACATGCTCTTTCCGGCGACCGCATGTTTCGTGCAGAAAAAAATTGGCGCGAAGAAGGCGGCCTGTCTCGACATCTCCGCTGCATGCGCCGGTTTTCTTTTTGGAATCGAGATCGCGCAACAATTCATCACTTCGCACACGCACGACACCGTGCTCGTGATCGGCGCCGAAAAATTAACGTCGATCACCAATTGGACCGATCGCAACACCTGCGTGTTGTTCGGCGACGGCGCGGGCGCGGCAGTTTTGCAGCATCGCGGTCGCGCGCACGGTGTCATCAGCACGCACATCGGAAGCGATGGACAATTCACCGACATTTTGTTCATGCCCGGTGGCGGATCGCGTTGCCCGATCACGCGCGACAACGTCGACAAGAATCTCGCGACGATTCACATGCTCGGGCGAGACGTTTACAAGCAAGCGGTCACCGCAATGGTCGGCGCGTCGAAAAAAGTTTTGGCCGATGCCGGCCTGACCGCGGACGACATCGCGTGCGTCATTCCACATCAGGCGAATCTGCGCATCATCGAAGCGATCGCCGACCGATTAAAAATCCCGCTCGATCGTTTTCTCGTGAATCTCGACAAATACGGAAACACTTCGGCCGCGGCGGTCGCGATCGCGCTCGACGAAGCGAATCGCACCGGCCGGATCAAACACGGCGATTATGTTTTGATGGTTGTGTTCGGTGGAGGGCTGACCTGGGCGAGCACCATTATCGAATGGTAGGGAATTGGCGATTTCAAATTGCTGATTGCTGATTTGCAGCGAGCAGAATTGTTTTCAATTTGAAATCTGAAATCTTCAATTTGCAATGCTCATAGAAACTCATGCGCACTTGGATTATCCGGATTTCGCGCCGGACTTTGACGACGTCCTTCGCCGCGCGGACGAGGCCGGCGTAACGCGCATCATCACGATCGGAACATCAATCGAGAGCAGCCGGCGCGCGGTCGAGCTTGCCGAGAAATATCCAAACGTGTTCGCGGTGATCGGCGTTCATCCGACGTATGCGCACGAAGCAGAAGAGGACGTTGTGACGCCGTTGCGCGAGCTCGTGAAAAATCCGCGCGTCGTCGCGCTCGGCGAGATCGGCCTCGATTATCATTACCTTCCAAGCATCGAAGCGAAGAAACGAAAAGAAGTTCAGGTTTTCAACGCCCTCCAAAGCGAAACCGAAGTTCAAATTGAAGCAGGAATCGAAGACGGCGCTTACAAGGCGAAGCAGGCCGAGTTATTCGAGCAGCTGCTTGATCTTGCGGTGGAGCTAAAACTGAACGTCGTCATTCATCAACGCGATGCGTGGGACGACACGTTGTCGATCTTACGCGAATACGGCCGGCAGGTGAGCGGCGTGTTTCATTGTTTCGGCGGTACACTCGAGCAAGCGAACGAAGTCATCGGGCTCGGACATCTCGTTTCGTTCACCGGAATCGTCACGTTCAAAAATGGAAAGCAAGTGCGTGAAGTCGCCGCAAAAGTTCCGCTCGAAAGTTTCATGGTGGAAACCGATTGCCCATATCTCGCGCCGGTTCCGTATCGCGGAAAACGTTGTGAGCCGGCTCACACGCGACTCGTCGCGGAAGAGATCGGGCGCGCGCGCGGAATTTCTTTGGAAGAAATCGCTGGCGCAACGACTGCAACTGCACAAGAATTCTTTCGATTTGATCGTGGGTAGAAAACTTTTCGGAAAGATCGACATCAGTTTCGCGCGGCACATTTTCATTGCCGCGTTCGCAATTCTTCTCGCTTCATGCGCGGCGCCGCGGGACACCGAGCATCACATCGTCGTGAGCGTTCACGATCAAAAACTCGCTCTCCTCCAAAAAGGAGCGCTCGTGGCGACTTATCCGATCTCGACCTCGAAGTTTGGACTGAGCGATCGACCGGGCAGTTACGGAACGCCGCTTGGCGAATTGGAAATCGCGAACAAGATCGGCGATGGCGCGCCCGCGGGCACGGTTTTTAAAGATCGACATCGCACCGGAGAAATCGTCGGAGTGAATGCACCGGGACGCGATCCAATCGTCACGCGCATCATCTGGCTGCGGGGAAAAGAAGCGCGCAATGCGAACGCATTTGGCCGCGACATTTACATTCACGGCACACCGGAAGAACGAAACATCGGCCGGCCGGCAAGCTATGGGTGCATTCGCATGCGCTCAGTCGACATCATTAATCTCTACAGCCAGGTCGGCCCGGGCGCGGAGGTCTCGATCATTAATCCGTCTCTGGCCTCGGTAATTCCCGAGTTGGGCGCAAAGGCAACGCAGATGGCGGAGTCCAATCACGCGCTCGGCGTGATTCGTTAGGGCAATTTTCCCAAATGTTTGCGCGGCGTTTCGCGCGAAAGCAATTCCATGTCGGCATCGACCATGATGCGGACGAGATCTTTGAAGTGAACTTTCGGTTCCCAGCCGAGAACCTTCTTGGCCTTCGCCGGATTGCCGATTAACAAATCCACTTCCGCGGGCCGTTCGTAACGCGGATCGTGCTTCACGTATTCTTTCCAATCAAGATCGACATGAGCGAACGCGGCTTCGGCAAATTCCTGAACGGTGTGTGTTTCGCCGGTCGCGATGACGAAATCGTCGGCTTCATCGTGCTGCACCATTCGCCACATCGCCTCGACATATTCCGGCGCGTAGCCCCAGTCGCGTTTGGCTTCGAGATTGCCGAGAAATAATTCGCTTTGCAGGCCTTGCTTAATCGCGGCGACCGCGCGCGTGATTTTGCGCGTGACGAACGTTTCACCTCGTCGCGGGCTCTCGTGATTGAACAAGATCCCGTTGCTCGCGTGAAGATTGTAACTTTCGCGATAGTTCACCGTTGCCCAGTACGAAAAAACTTTCGCGACGCCATAAGGACTGCGCGGCCAAAACGGTGTCTTCTCGCTTTGCGGAACCTCCTGCGCTTTGCCGAACATTTCGCTGCTCGATGCTTGATAAAACTTCGATCGCAATCCCGCTTCGCGGATCGCTTCGAGAATCCGAATCGTGCCCACGCCGGTGACATCGGAAGTGTATTCCGGAATGTCGAAACTCACACGGACATGGCTCTGCGCGGCGAGATGATAAATTTCGTCCGGCTTCAGTTCGTAAAGCAGCTTCACCAGATTGACGGAGTCGGCCAGATCGCCGTAGTGCAAAAACATTTTCACGCCGTTGATGTGCGGATCGGCGTAAAGATGATCGATCCGCGCGGTGTTGAACGTGCTCGCGCGGCGAATGATCCCGTGGACTTCGTAACCCTTCTCGAGCAACAAATCGGCAAGGTAACTTCCATCCTGGCCGGTGATGCCGGTGATGAGCGCTTTTTTCATGAACAGCGATTCGCTTTAAAGCAAAGCGCGGGCCCGGGCAAATGATTTAACTTTCCGACGGCGAAACCATGATGCGAGCAAGGACTGCGCGCTGCGCCGCGATCAAATCGGAAATTCCTTTGCGCGCGAGCAACATCATCGACTCCATCTCCGATTGAGCGAACGTCGCTTCTTCTCCGGAACCTTGGACTTCGACAAAATCGCCGTCTTCAGTTGCGACGAGATTGAAATCGACGCTCACGTCTTTGTCCTCTTCGTAGTTAAGATCGACAACCGCATTGCCATCGAGAATTCCAGCGCTGACAGCGGCAACGAGTTTTTTCATCGGCGGCTCATCAACGAGTTTCTCTTTCGCTATCTTTCGACAGGCGAGCGCAACCGCGAGACTCGCACCGGTAATCGCGGCAGTCCGCGTGCCGCCATCGGCCTGAAGAACGTCGCAATCAATCCACATTGTGCGCGATCCAAGTTTTTCAAGATCAACAACCGCACGGAGCGAGCGACCGATTAATCTCTGAATTTCAGTGCTGCGGCCGTCGAGTCGGCCTTTGGAAATGTCGCGCGGTTTTCGCGTCGTTGTTGAATACGGCAGCATCGAATATTCGGACGTAAGCCAACCGCCGGTCACGCTTTGCTCTTTCATCCAGCGGGGAACAACGTCTTGGACGGTCACTCCGCAAATCACGCGCGTGCTCCCCATTGAAACCAAAACCGAGCCCGTCGCATGTGGCGCAATGTTCAGTTCAAAACTGACCGGACGAATCTGATCCGGCGCGCGGCCGTCGCTGCGTTGCATAGCGTCAGTCTAATGCGGAGTAAACATCGCGCGAAGCGCGAATTGCCAGTCCAGTGCGGCTTCAACCGTTAACGACCGTTCCGCCGTTCGGATGTAATACCTGTCCAGTCATATAGGACGAATCATCCGATGCGAGAAAAACGTAGCTCGGCGCAACTTCCTCGGGTTGACCGGGACGACCGAGCGGAACGTCGGAGCCAAACGTCGCAACTTCATCTTTTGGAAACGTCGACGGAATCAGCGGCGTCCAAATCGGACCAGGCGCCACCGCGTTCACGCGAATTTTCTTTCCGGCGAGCGCTTGCGACAGCGAGCGCGTGAAAGCGACGATCGCACCTTTCGTCGATGAGTAATCGAGTAATTCGGGACTCCCTTTGTAGGTCGTGACCGAAGCGGTGTTGATGATTGCCGAGCCCTTCTTCAAGTATTTCATCGCCGCCTTGGTAAGGAAGAACATCGAGAAGATGTTCGTCCGAAATGTCCGCTCGAGTTGCTTGGCCGAAATTTTCTCGATCGATTCCTGCGGATGCTGCTCGGCGGCGTTGTTCACTACGATGTCGATTTTGCCAAACTCGTCGACCGTTTCCTTCACGACTTTCTGACAAAATTTCTCGTCGCCGATGTCGCCGTCAATGAGCAGACATTTGCTGCCCTGCTGTTCGACCAGTTGCTCGGTTTCCCGCGCGTCGGTGTGCTCCTCTAAATAAGAGACGGTCACATCGGCGCCTTCTTTCGCAAAGGCGATGGCGACTGCGCGCCCGATTCCGCTATCGCCGCCCGTGATGATCGCGACTTTACCCTTCAACTTCCCAGAGCCGGACTGATTATCGTCCTCGGCTTTGGGCCGCGGCTTCATTTTGTATTCGCGACCCGGTTGTCGATTCTGATGTTGCGGCGGCTGGAGCTTTTTCTCTTTCGGCATACATAAAAGTTTCGCTTTTGAGCTGCGTCGCAGCCGTCTGGGCGACTTTTCCCTGCGTAAATGGTTGAGAGCGGGCGGGATATTACAGCCAAATTTTATCGGCAAAATTTGCCGGCCGGAGATGTTGACGATCCCGAAAAACGGGCTAGTTTGGTGACCCCGCTGGACAGCGGGACTCCTCTAATCGGGAGTTCGTTCTACGTACATTTGGGACTGCAAATTGGACTCAATTTTGTCCCGGTTTTTTGAATTCCGTTAACGCGGAAAACAGATCGTCCGGGCACGAGGTTGAGTTTTTTTGTGCTCTAAAGTGTGCGTGAATGCTGGTTCTTTGACATCTACATACAGGGTAGTAAGAAAGTACAACTTTAAGAGCTGAGTCTGAAAATCTGCGCTCCGATTTCGAATCGGAGCCAGGAGAGTTTCAGTTATCAAAGAATCTTCAGTCGAAAGACTGAAACAGATTGATCAAGCTACAAAGAGCGCATCATGGATGCGGTAAGCTGCGATAAGCTACGGAGAGCGGCAAACACGCTTTGACCCGTAGATTTCCGAATGGGATAACCTGAGTGGGGTAACACCTGCTCGAGTTCCTGTGAATACATAGCAGGAACATCGCGACACCCGGTGAAGTGAAACATCTCAGTAACCGGAGGAAAAGAAAAAGAAATTGATTCCGTAAGTAGTGGCGAGCGAAAGCGGAACAGGCTAAACCGATCGATTTATCGATCGGGGTTGTAGGAGCCCGATGTGGTAGTGCAAAGGTTAGGTGAAGCGAATGGAAAATCGCCTCATAGAGGGTGACAAGCCCGTAACCGAAAACTGGAGCACGCCTAGGGATTTCCTGAGTAATACGATGGACGTGAAGCTTCGTATGAATCCGTGCGGACCACCGCATAAGCCTAAATACTAATTGGCGACCGATAGTGAACAAGTACCGCGAGGGAAAGGTGAAAAGAACCGCTGTGAGCGGAGTGAAATAGTACCTGAAATGATGTGCTTACAAGGTGTCAAAGCCCGCAAGGGTGATGGCGTGCCTTTT
>QHOZ01000185.1 GCA_003219495.1 Verrucomicrobiota bacterium
ATGTTCGAAATCTGCTCGACCAGGATTTTGTAAGCTTTCTCGACCGCGGCCACTTGATCCGCTGGAATTTCTGTCACCTCGTAGGTCGATCCCATCTGATCGCTGTCGGAATAAATGATCGCCTTCTTATTAATAACGTCGAGCTGGCCCTTGAGCTGATCTTCACTGCCAAGCGGCAACAAGACCGGCCAGGCGTTCGCGCCGAGTTTTTTGTGAATGCTGTCCACCGACATCGCGAAATTGGCGCCGACGCGGTCCATCTTGTTGATGAATGCCAATCGCGGGACGTTGTATTTCGTCGCCTGTCGCCAAACCGTTTCCGATTGCGGCTGCACTCCGGCGACGCCGTCGAAAACCGCGATCGCCCCGTCCAACACTCGCAACGAACGCTCGACCTCGGCCGTGAAGTCCACGTGACCGGGCGTGTCGATGATGTTGATGCGCTGTTTGATTGCTTCGAAAATTTTGTAAACGCCTTCTTCTTTTTTCTGCGACCAACTGCACGTCGTCGCGGCGGAGGTGATCGTGATTCCGCGCTCGCGCTCCTGCTCCATCCAGTCCGTGACGGTCGTGCCTTCATGCACTTCACCCATCTTGTGGATCATGCCGGTGTAAAACAGAACGCGCTCGGTGATCGTGGTTTTGCCGGCGTCAATGTGCGCCGCGATTCCGATGTTCCGCGTCCGCTCGAGCGGGAATTTCCGATCCGGCGAATTTGGCCCTTTCGCGGCGGCTGATTTTTTTTCTGCGGTCGCGGTGGCCATAAAATTACCAGCGGAAATGTGCAAAGGCGCGGTTCGCTTGCGCCATCTTGTGAGTGTCTTCGCGTTTCTTGATCGCGTTGCCTTGACCGTTGGCCGCGTCTTTAATTTCGGCGGCAAGCGCTTCCGCCATCGGCATGCCTTTGCGCGTGTCGGCGTATTGCACGATCCAGCGCATTGCGAGTGAGACCTGACGTGCCGGCGGCACTTCCAACGGAACTTGATAGGTAGCGCCACCGACGCGGCGCGATTTTACTTCTAAACGCGGCCGGACGTTCTCCAGCGCCTTATTTAAAACTTCGAGCGGATCGACGGAATCGGATCCTTCGCGCGATTTCTCAATCGCATTGTAAACAATGCGCTCGGCGAGCGATTTCTTGCCGCGATTCATCACCGTAGTGATGAGGCGCGCGACCGCCGGACTCCCGTAGCGGGAATCGACGCGCTCTTCCTTTTTGTAAACTCTCTTCCGTCGCGACATTGTCGATCTTCTGTTTCAAAATTTACTTACTTCTTCTCCGCGGCTGAGGGCGCGCCTTTAGCGGCACCGCCTCCACCGGCTGCGCCACCCTTCGGGCGCTTCGCTCCATATTTGGAGCGACTCCGGCGCCGTCCATCAACGCCGAGACTGTCGAGCGAGCCGCGCACAATGTGATAGCGCACGCCCGGCAAATCTTTTACTCGTCCCCCGCGCACGAGCACGATTGAGTGCTCCTGCAAGTTGTGCCCTTCGCCTGGAATGTAGGCAATCACTTCCTGGCCATTCGTCAACCGCACTTTTGCCACTTTGCGCAGAGCGGAATTCGGCTTCTTCGGAGTGCGCGTCATCACTTGCACGCACACGCCGCGACGCTGAGGACAATTAGCGAGCGCCGGTGACTTCGATTTCACCGACACTTTCTTGCGTCCTTTCCGAATCAACTGATTAATCGTGGGCATTTCTTAAATACAAAGCGCCGCCAAAAACTCGTGTTCCGGGCGACAAAAAAACCCGCTCAAACGCGTTAACACACTGTCACGCGCCTGATGCGGTGAGCCGCGACTATAGAGGAGAAAAACGGGCCCCGCAAAGAATATTTTGTGCGTCTGCGCACAATCTGTGCAACAGGAGGAAACTTCGTTTTCGGATGGAAAAAATGTTTGAACTTTTGACGAAAGATCGCGAATCGGGCGCGCGCCATGGGCGGTTAACGACTCCGCACGGCGCGATTGAAACGCCGGCGTTTATGCCGGTCGGAACGCAAGGCAGCGTGAAGGCAGTGAGCCCAAAAGAACTGCGCGAACTCAACGCGCCGATCATTCTCGGCAACACATATCATTTATTCGTCCGGCCCGGGATTGAAGTGATCAAACATTTTGGCGGCCTGCACAAATTCATGATGTGGGATCGGCCGATCCTTACCGACAGCGGCGGTTACCAAATTTTCTCGCTCGCGAAGTTGCGCAAAATCACGGAAGCCGGCGTGCATTTCCAAAATCATGTCGATGGCAGTCCGGCATTCATTTCGCCGGAGAGCGCGATGGAAACTCAAGCCGCGCTCGGAAGCGACATCGCGATGGTGCTCGACGAATGTCCGCCGTGGCCGTGTGAATACGATTACGCCGCCAGGAGTTTGGAGATGACCAGGCGTTGGGCGAAACGCTGCAAAGAATGGGCGCAAGAGAATGCATTTCGAACCGGGAATACTTCGGAAATCCTGGCCGACCCTGTTGTCAGGACAAACGAAACTTCCACACGCCATCTCGTTTTCGGAATCGTCCAGGGCGCAACGTTCGAGAAATTGCGCAAGCAAAGCGCGCAATCGCTTGTCGATCTTGATTTCGATGGTTACGCGGTCGGCGGGGTCAGCGTCGGTGAACCGGAGGAAGAAATGTTTCGCGCGGTGGAATCGAGCGAGCCGTTATTGCCGCAAGACAAACCGCGTTACGCGATGGGCCTCGGGACGCCGCCACAATTGCTCGAGATGATCGCGCGCGGCGTGGACATGTTCGATTGCGTGTTGCCGACGCGACTCGCGCGCAACGGCACTGCGTTCACATCCGCGGGCACGATCAATCTCAAAAACGCGGAGTTCGCGAAGGACAAGGACCCGATCGACCCGAACTGCGATTGCACGGTCTGCCGCGAATTCAGCCGCGGTTACATCCGCCATTTGATTAAGGCGGAGGAGATCCTCGGTCTTCGCCTCATCACGCTGCACAATCTGCATTTCTATTTAGATCTCATGCGCCAGGCGCGAGCGAGGATCGACAATGGAACGTTCGATGAATTTCGGAGCGAATTCGTTTCCAATTACGAGACGTGGGAAGCGGATCCTGACGTGTAGCCACGGCCCTCCGGGCCGTTGAAGCAAGACGCGCCAGAGGCGCGTGGCTCCAACGACAAGCGATTCTCGATTGCAGGGCGAGCGTTCGCGTTTAAACTCCGACCTCCCCGAATTTCCGATGATCATTTTCTTTTTAGCTCAAGCTCAACCGGCAGCCCCGGCTCCAGCCGCAGCGGGCGGACCCTTAGGTTTCATGGTCCCGATCTTTTTGATGATCGTAATTATGTATTTCCTAATGATCCGGCCTCAGAAGAAGCGCCAGCAGGAACAGCAGCGCTTGATCTCCGCGTTGAAGACGGGCGACCGGGTAGTGACGAATGCCGGGATTCACGGGTTGATCGCGAACGTGAAGGAGACAACGATAATGTTGAAGATTGCTGATAACGTGAAAATTGAAGTGGAAAAATCCGCAGTGACGAACGTGTCCAAATCCGAATGACTCCGGCAATGACATTTTTCTGCGGCCTCGGGCTGCTGGTGCTGTTCGGTTGGTATTTTGCGACCGAGGTCGGTCTGCGAAAACGAATCCTCGCCACCACGCTCGTGATGTTGCTCGTTGCGTTCAGCCTTGCGACGATCTATCCGCCGAAAGAGAAAATTCAGCTCGGTCTCGATATTCAAGGCGGCACCTCGTTCCTGATTCGCCTCGTTGGCGGCGACAAAGAGGTAAACAAGGGAATGCTCGATCAAGCGGTCGAGGTCATCCGCAAACGCGTCGATTACTTTGGCGGCGGTGAGCCGATCATCAGCCCGGTAGGCAACGATCGCATCCTGGTGCAAATCCCCGGTCTCAGCACCGAGAAAATCCACGAAGCGCGCGAACAACTCTCCCGCGTCGCGAAACTCGAGTTCCGGATGGTTTTTCCTGATAACGGCGACAAGCTGCGCGCGATCGACGGCGGTAAGGACGTGATTCCGCCGGAATATCACATTGAAACTTACAAACACGCGAAGGAAGGCGACGCACCGCCGGTCGAAGAACGTTTACTCGTGAAAAAGAAAGCCGATCTCGGCGGCAATCACGTTTCACACGCGAGCGCCGGCTACGGCAACGAAGGCTGGGAAGTGAGCCTGTCGTTCGACGGCGAAGGCACGAAGAAATTTGGCGAGATCACGGCCGCGAATGTGAATCACCGGTTCGCGATCGTGCTCGACAATATCATTCAATCGGCGCCGAACATTCGCGAGCCGATTTACGGCGGCAGCGCGCGAATTTCGGGAAGCTTTAGCGAGCAGGAAGCGCGCGGATTGGCCAGTGTGCTCGAGAACCCGTTGCAAACGCCGGTGTCGATCGAAGAAGAACGCAGCGTTTCACCGACGTTGGGAATGGATTCCATCCGCGCCAGCATCATTGCCGGTCTCCTCGGACTCGTGATCACGATGATCTGCGTTCTAATCTATTATCGCCTGCCCGGTTTGGTCGCGAACCTCGCCCTGATCATCAACCTAATCATGCTGATCGGCGCGCTCACGATGTTCCGGTTCGTGCTGACGTTGCCTGGAATCGCGGGCATCATTTTGACCATTGGCCTCTCCGTGGATGCGAGCGTACTAATATATGAGCGCCTCCGTGAGGAGATGGCGCTCGGCAAATCGCTCCGGGTCGCGCTCCAGACTGCTTACGACAAGGCGTTCAGCTCCATCTTCGACGCGAACGTAACGACGTTGATCACGGCCGCGATCCTGTTCTGGAAGGCAAGCGGCCCGGTCAAAGGATTCGCTATTTCGCTGACGCTCGGCATTCTCGCTTCGCTTTTTACTGCGCTCATCGTCGGGCGCAACGCGCTCGGCTGGCTGGTCGATTCCGGCAAGGTGAAGAAGATCTCGATGCTGCATTTGATCTCCTCGCAGAACATCAACTTCCTCGGGAAAGGTTTCCTCGCCTGCATGGCTTCGCTAGCGATCATTCTCGCAGGCGCGACTTCATTTTACATCCGCGGCGAGAAAAACTTCGGCGTCGATTTTCGCGGCGGCGATCTGATCACGCTGAGCTCACCGGCTAACATCGACATCGGGCAAGTGCGCGGCGCGTTGCAGCCGCTCGGTTTTGCCGACGCGTCGATTCAGGAATCGGCCCAAGGCGGCAAGAATTACATCACCATTCGCACCCCGCGAACGTTCGGAACGCGTCGGTCCGCTCGTCGGCGGTGAACTGGCGAAGAGCTCTCTCGTCGCGCTCGCGCTCGGCATTCTCGGCGTTTTGATCTTCGTCACTTTGCGATTCGAGCTCTCCTTCGCGGTCGGCGCGATCGTCGCGCTTTTCCACGACGTCATCATCACGGTTGGCGTCTTTTCGCTGATGCATCGCGAATTAACTTTGACCATGGTCGGCGCGGTTCTGACCATCGCCGGTTATTCGATTAACGACACGATCGTTGTTTACGACCGAATCCGTGAAGGTCTCGCCGGTGGCAAACGCGGCTCGATCGAAGAGATCATGAATTCGAGCATCAACCAGACGCTGAGCCGCACCATCCTGACGAGCACCGTGACTTTGATCCCGATTCTCTGTTTGTTTTTCTTCGGCGGCGCGGTTCTGCGCGATTTCTCGCTGGCAATTATCGTGGGCGTCGTCGTTGGAACGTACTCATCGATTTTCATCGCTTCGCCGATCGTCCTCTGGTGGACGCGCGCGCGCGGTGATGGCGGCGGCCGCAGTGGCGCCGAAAAGAATTACAACTTAGAGCGCCGAGTTTGGTCGCGCTTCTAATCCAGTGTTCGTACTCTCAATGCGGGAAGAGGTTGAACGGAGACTAGCGGCGGATGTGGGTGGCCCAGCCGTTGAAGCGTTCGGATGATTAACGACTGCGAGTCGTGAGGAGCTAAGCTCGGATTCGAATCTGTCCCTTGGTTGCCGTGTGTACGTGCATCTAACGAGAATAAGCTGGCCACTGCGAGCGAGAGCGCGCCTTGCATCAAACAAAGTGTGTAAGAACGACATAAAGCTAGACCTAATCCGGTTGTTCTGAATTGGGGATTTCATTGCGATTCCTGTTGGACCCTTTTCACGGTCTCTTTTCCGAGCTGGTCGCCGCGTTTTGCCGCCAACTGGTACCACCAGACTGCGTTAGCCCGATCCTTATTGGCAAAATAGTAATCCCCCATGCGATTGGCGGCGGCGTTGTCGCCGGCGAACGCTTCCCGCGCGGTTAATTCACGCCGCGCTTCGGATTTCATCACGGGCGCATTGTTGTTCGGCGCGACGTCGTGATGCGCGCATCCCACAAAAGAGAGGGCGAGAAAAACAACGAAGAGATGCTTCATGGTATAAGGGGACCCAGCAAACCAACTAATGCTTACGGTGTAGCGGCACCGACGAGAGGTCAATGTTTACCCACGGACGCGCCGCGCAACTCCTCGACGATTTGGCGCATCGCATCGAGACCCGCCTCGCTGCAATAGGCGCGAGGATCGGAGGGCGGAAATTCGTCGCGGATGGCGACGCACTTCTTCCGGATGGCTTCCAGCTCGGGATCGTCGATCCGGATGGAGATGAATCCGTCCCAGGCCCATTGATCGCCGGCGCCGTTGACGAAGCTTTCGATGGTATTGGCAACTTCCTCAGGTGTTCGTTTCATCAACCTTAAATCGGATCAGAGGAGAGCCGCGGACTTCCCTTGGGACCGGCGGTCCTAGGACCGCCACTACAGAAGAGGCCTCGATTTGATGAAATGGGGCTGGCCCACTCGCGCGCGCGCTGCAGAATATTATCCGTCGGTGGCCGAGATCTCCAGTGCTCGAGCGGCGCTATTAAAGGGATTAATCGGTCCACCTAGCCGATACTTCACGTGCATTCCAGGCTTCAAGTCTGCCAAGGTTGCGGTATGTCCGTTCACGTTAATAGAGGTCAGTTTCGTAACTCGCAAGATAACAAGGTCTGCCTTCCTCTCTTCCGCTGCGTCTGGTTTCACGTTGACGGAGTTGCTGCCAACGCTCGCGATTACGAACGCTTTCTCCTTGCCGGCCGGTGATGAAATCGCGAATCCGATCAAGAGAATAACGCTAATTAAGGTTGGCCTAACGAATGATGCACTCATTGTGTATTTTTACCTGGCTAAAGCGTGATAAACATACCGCAAATGCCCATCGTCGTCATATGAAGCAGCTCTTTGAGGGCGATTTGACGAGATTCAATAGCCCGATTATGATCGGCGTCGCCCGAGGGGGCAAAGAATTTGCTAGGATTGGAGTTGAAACACAATGCCAGAAGTACTCGTTCGCAAAGGTGAGCCGGTGGATCGCGCACTCAAGCGGTTGAAAAACAAGCTTGATTCCGAGGGTATCCTCGAAGAAGTGCGCCGATTGCGCGCTTTCGAGACCCCGAATCAAAAGCACCGCCGCAAAGCCAAGAACAATGCGAAGCGCGCCCGAACCAAGTTTCGCTTTACCGCGTAGGAATCGACAACGACTCAGTTTTTCAAAGGACACGCTTCGGCGTGTCCTTTTTGTTTTCAGGCGCGGCCGACACGGCCGCCTCTACAGCTTCAATCGCATTCGCAGACGATCCGGAATCCGAGATCGTTGCAGGAAAATCCGGGAACGTTCGAGCTGCGAACCGTCGTTCGCAGACTGCTAAAGCGCGATTTCCAACTGCCTCCACGATGAACACGCTTGGTGCCCGATGTCGCGCCGCGCGGGTTTGTCTTCGGACCGTTCCGATAAAGCTCGAAATAATCGAGGCACCATTCCCAAACGTTGCCGGCCATGTCCTCAATGCCGAATGGACTGGCGCCGAGCGGAAACGCGCCCACCGGGGAGCTTTCGGGATAACCGTCGTCGATATCGCGATCACTCCAGGCGAAAACGGTGTTTTTGTCGGCGAAGTTCGCGAGATCTCCACGACCGTCATAATTTCCCCACGGATATTTCCTCTGATCGGTGCCCTTCGCCGCGTATTCCCATTCCGCTTCGGTGGGCAACCGATACTTCCGGCGTTCTCGCGTGCTCAACCACTGACAAAATTTCACCGCCTCGAGATAACTGACGTAAACAGCCGGGTGACGATCGCCGCCGCCGGAAGCGCGCTTTGATTTGTGCGCACGATCGAACTGCTCGTATTCCGCATTCGTGATCAGGCAGCGCGAAATGTAAAAACGGCTAACCGAAACGGAATGCACCGGCCGCTCGTTAGGCCCGGCGTCCTCGCTGTCACTACCCATCATGAACTCCGCCGATGGAACAAAAATCATCATGCCGCCGAGCGTGTTGGTGAAATTCGCATAGCGTGAACGCTCGAGATCCGGATTGTTGTCGATCTTTGGCGCGGCGGGTTTTGCTTCAACCAGCGCGGTCGCAGGCGCGGACCTCGCTTCGATCTTCGGAGCGGCTGTCGGTTCTGCCATCGATTTCTCGTCCGCTTCCTCGAGATAAAGATCGACAAGATCTTCGGCTTCTCCCGGATCGAGGCCGAGATTTTCCGCCATGTCGATGAACGTGTCGCGCTGATCGTCGCTCATGCTGAAGCTGTCGAGATTGCTCAGATGAAGCATTCGCACGAATTCATCTTGCGGATTCGACGCCGTTTTGGTCGCGGGCATTTGGACAATATTTGCGGCCGGCGGCGGTGGTGGCGGCGCGATCTGCTGACGTTTCGCGCCCCGTTCCTGCAACGCTTCCTCGATGATAGAACTCATCTCGCTTTCACTGAGCGCGCGCTCGGACCCGAAACGCAGAAGATTTTTTTCCTCTTCCGGATTTAAAACGCCGCTCGCGAGCGCGAATTCCAAATATTTTCGAAATTCATCCGCGGCGGCTTCGTGAACTTCGGCCGCGAGTTGTTCATCGAGAACTTTGCGACGTTCAGGATCGAGAAGATCGAGGCGGGCTTCGGTGAGATAGCGCGAGGATTCTTCGAGACCGGAGCGCAACAATTGCGCGAGGGGATTGCTCGGCTGATTCTTGAGTGGAAGTTTCTTTTGCCACCACCGCATCAACTCGCGGCAGTGTTCTTCGATCAGCTCGTTGCTCGGATTCGCGCGCGGATCAAGACAGAGACGATCGTACGGATTCGGCGAATTGTAATTGTTCCAACCCTGCCACTTTCGCGGATCATCGGGGAGCGGAAGCGGAAAACTGATATCGCATTTCGACATGCCTAACTGACCTGCAGGGCCTCTAAATTCTTCGTCGCCTCTGCGACGTCCTGAGGCGCAAGACCGGTGTTGCGATCGATCGTGACCTTCGCGTTGTTGCCGGCAGCCTGGACGTCGACTTCCAAAACCTGGTTCGCGTTGTACTGATACGTGAGCTTAACCGGCGAGCCTTTCGGCAAATACGGCGGCAGTTGAATGTCGCAGACGCCGAGTGGCGTGCATTCGCCGGGGATGGTGCTTTCGCCTTCCACCACTTTCACCACTGCGCGCTGCATGTTTGCATCCGCGGTGCCGAACGAATTCTTAATGACCGCCGGAACGGGCGTCATCTTCTTGATCATCGGGAAAACGTATTCTTGAAGTTGCTTTTCATCCCAAAGCACGACCCCGAGCGTGTGCGAGGTGATGTCGGTCACTTCGATCAATCCGCCGTCGAGGGATGAGAATTTTTGGCGAACTGCATCGTCGACCATTTTTTCTCCGGAAGCGTCTTCTTCGTTTAAGAGTGAGAGCACGCCTTGAATGGCTGCACCGCGCGCGACAACTTCATCGGGATTGACTGTGTCGATCAACCCCGCCGAGGCGAAACCTGAGATCATCGCGCGAATCATCGGCATTCGCGTCATGCCGCCTGCAAGCAGGACTTTGTCGATCTTGTCCCACTTCATCTTGGCTTCTTGCATCACCATCTCGCAAATCGTTTTGCATTTCTCGATCAGGTGACGTGTGCGTTTCTCAAATTCTTTCCGTGTCAGCGTCAGCTTCACGCTTTTGCCGCCATGGTGATAAACGATCGTGGTCGAATTACGGCTGGAGAGCTGGATCTTTGCAGCGAGCGCGCGGTTATGCAGCTCCTGGTAACTGTGCAGATCGAGTAGCGGATTCTCGCCATGCAGCTTGTCGAATTCCTCGGCGATCAAGTTGACGATCACGTCGTCCCAATCTTTTCCGCCAAGCCGATGATCCCCGTTGGTCGCGAGCATCTCGATCCTGTGATCGTCGATGCGCATGATAGTGGTGTCGAAGGTGCCGCCACCGAGGTCGAACACGAAAACAGTTTGGTTTTCGTCAAGTTTATCGAGTCCGTATGCGAGCGCGGCCGCAGTCGGCTCATTGATGATCTGGAGAACATTCAATCCCGCGAGCTGACCTGCGGTGATAGTCGATGTGCGCTCCGCATCGTTGAAATAGGCCGGGACCGTAATCACCGCATCGGTGACCGGTTGCTCGAGATATTTCTCCGCGTCGGCTTTCATTTTTCGAATGATCAACGCGGAGAGCTCTTCGGCGGAGTAGACTTTGCCGCCGAACTCACGGGTGAATTGCTCTTTGGGCTTGCCCATTTCGCGTTTCACAAAATCGACAATCTTTTCCGGCTCGGCCACGGCGTTGTTCTTAGCCACCGTTCCAACGATCACGTTTGTTCCGTCGAAACAAATTACCGACGGCGTAATCCGTTCGGTTTCCGTGTTGGGGATGATTTGCGGTTTCCCGTAGGCATCGATGTGCGCGATGGCGGAGAAAGTCGTACCGAGATCGATTCCGACTACTTTGCGTTTGCTCATAGCTGAAAAGGTTTTAGCCGATGCGTCGATTCGGCAGGTTTCCCTAGTGCAGCTTTTGTGCCTTAGAGGCAGAAGATTTTATGCCGGGCGCGGAGAGTCGATTCCGCGTCAGCGAACGCTTTAGCCGAAGCGTTTTGCGATCACTTCTTCCGGCCGGATCAGCTTGCCGCGCCACATAAAGCCGCGCTTAACGCGCATGACGATCGCGCCGTCTTCTTCCGGAAAATCGGCCGGCTCAAAACTGATCACGCGATGGTACGCGCGATCGATCCGCTCGCGGGGCTCGATTTCTTTCACGTCGAAGCGGTGAAGAATCTCAACCAGCGAGTGAATGGCATTTTCCAAATTGTCGCGCCATTGCGAAACGCGGCCGCGCTTTCCCTTTTCCTGCGACACCATCGCGAGCTGCTCGCAAAGACCATTGAGATGATCGTAAAGGTAAACCAAATCGTGGATGAACGGTTTCTGAAGCGATTCGTGGAGAAAATTGTCGCGATACTTGAGCAATTCCGCGTGCAGCGAATCGAACAATTGTTGGTTCACGCTCTCGGTGTTT
>QHOZ01000186.1 GCA_003219495.1 Verrucomicrobiota bacterium
CTGACTGGAGAACTTCCGCTCGCGTTGCAGAACACGAAGCGGGCGTGGTTCACCGACACTCTCGAAGATGTTAACGGTGTGGCCACGACGATTCGCAAAATGACCGCAGCGGGGGCGGCTGCCGGAAAAGAATTGACCGTGATCACGTCGGTTAACGAGCTAACCATTGACGAAATCCCGATCAAGAATTTCAAACCGATCGGCGAATTCGAGTTGCCCGAGTACGAGCTGCAGAAACTGAGCTTCCCGCCGATTCTGCAAATGCTCGATTACATTCAGCGCGAGCGTTTCACCGAGATAATCATCAGCACGCCGGGGCCGATCGGGCTGACCGCGCTGCTCGCCGCGAAGATGTTAAATCTGCAAACGAGCGGCATTTATCACACCGATTTTCCACAGTACGTGCGAATCCTGACGGAGGACAGTTTTCTCGAAAGCGTGACCTGGCGATACATGCATTGGTTCTATGGCCAACTCGACACCGTCTTCGTGAATTCGGAGGAGTATCGTCAAAGCTGGATCAAACGCGGTTTCGAGCCGGCGAAGTTGAAAATTTTTCCACGCGGCCTCGACACTCAGCTCTTCACTCCCACGCGACGCGATCCGCACTTCTTCGAAAAGTTCGGCGCGAAAAATGGAAAGGTGCGATTGCTCTACGTCGGCCGCGTCTCGCGCGAAAAGGATCTCGATCTTCTTGCCGAGGCTTATCGACGACTGCGCGATGAGGGATTATCGATCCAACTTTGCGCTGTGGGGCACGGGCCTTACTCGAAAGAATTTTCCGAGGCGCTGCCGGATGCATTGTTCACCGGTTATTTGAAGGGCGAGGAATTGGCGGAGGCGTACGCGTCCGCGGACATTTTTGTTTTTCCAAGCACGACCGACACTTTTGGAAATGTGATCATCGAAGCGCAGGCCTCCGGCGTTCCAGTTATTGTGTCCGATTCCGGTGGGCCGAAAGAGTTGGTCGACAACGAACGCAACGGTTTGATCACGAAATCACACGACGTCGAAGACCTCGCGCGCGCGATCCGAGAGTTGGTTTCAAATCCCGAGCGGCGCAAACAGATGGGAACCGTCGCGCGCGAAAGCGTGGTCGATCGCACCTGGCCAACCGCGTTTCGAAGATTTTGGGCGTCGACAGAAATCTGAGTTCGATGCGCAAGCGCGTTTTATTTTTTGCCGTGCTGCTTCTCGCGACCGTCCAACTTTTCGCGGACGAAACGACGCGGCGCGCGCAGGAAGAATTGCGCAAACGCAATCTTTACTTCGGCGACATCAATGGCCAAACCAATCCGGAATTCACCGAAGCGCTCAAGCATTATCAAACGCGGAAAGGTTTCACCTCCACCGGCAAGCTCGATGAGGAAACGGCGGGCTCGTTGAATCTCGGCATCGCGACAGTAAGCAACACAGAAGCATTGCCGGACTTGCCGGTGTTGAAAAGCGACCGCGCGCGCGAGTTAGCGGAACCGGATCGCGCCGCTTTGCCGGACAGTGGACAAGAGGAGCCAACTTCATCAGCAACTCCGCCGGCGCCTCCCGCCGAATCGCCGGACCAAATGCTCGAAGACAAGATCACGAAATTTGTGCGCGATTATTTGCGCGACGGCGAGGGCGACGATGTCGATCTTCAATTGAGCTACTACGGATTCCCGATCCAGTATTTCGATCATGGCAAAGCGGGCCGCGAATTTGTGACGACCGATACGCGCAATTACATCAAGCGTTGGCCGCAGCGAAAATATGAGTTAATCGGTCCGGTGAAATTCATGAGCGGGAAAAATCGCGGTGAATTCGAGGTGGAATTCACGATCGACTTCAAGGTCGCGAGTGAGGATCGGAGAGCCCATGGGAAAACACGCAATCTGTGGACAATCCAGGAAGATCGAGAACATTTTATAATTCTAATGATTAATGAGCAGCGTTTACACGACTAACGAGTAACGGAATCACACTGGGACTAACGAACCAAATAGTCTGAGGCCAACCCAGGGGGTAACCGGGAAAGGGATTGAGCTTTGGACATGAGGGTGCAGACTAAAATTACGTTGCTGCTCGCGCTGGTCGTGACCGCGTTCGTTACCGGTGCGCTCGCATTCCGCACTTACGACCGTTTCAAATTCCACCGCATCGCACAGCAACGCCTGGACGAGCGCAACCGTTCCTTTGATGAATTTCTTCAGCGCAATGGCGAACCGCTCCAAACGCTGGTCGAGGATTCAACTTGTCTGGATCGGATGGTGCAGGCCGTTTCCGGGAACGAAAGTAAATGGATTGCCGAAAATTTTAGCGACGCGACTCTCGGGGGGTATCACGCAAACGCGATTTGGATTTATAGGCCGGATGGCGCGCTTCTCTATCAAAGCAACAATTTGAATTCATCGGAGCTGAGCTCGCTTCCGATTTCCACGGAAGACCTCGCTCGCATGTTCGCGAATGATTTTCAACGAAAAACGAAAGAGCGCGGCTTCCTTTTTGCCGGCCGTTTGTGGAACCAACCAACCTTGTCGGAGATGTCGATCTTCACGGGCAACAAAATTACACTGGCAGGACTGAAGGACGATCACCCGGTCGCTTCGCACGTGGATGGACCCGATTCGATCTCGTTCGAGCGCACGCTCCAGAACTGGGACGGAACACCTGTCGCGCGATTGCTCGTACAAAACACTTCGCAAGTGGTGCAGGAACTGGAACGCGAGAGTCGGGCTTTGATGTTGTGGATCGTCATCTTCGCGCTTTTTCTGCTGCTTCTGATTTCAAGCTCGCTCGTGCGCTGGGTGCGCCGTCCGCTCGGCACGATCCGCCAATGTCTTACCCGAGACGATCCGCGCATAATCGAACCGCTCGCGGCGGACCATTCCGAGTTCGGCCAACTCGCGCGCACGCTTCAGACATTTTTCGCGCAGCGCGATAATCTGGTTCGCGAAATTGAGGAACGTCGCGCGACCGAGCAAGCATTGCACGCGAAAGAGCACGAGCTGCGGCACGCACAAAAAATGGAAGCGGTTGGACGCCTGGCCGGCGGGGTGGCGCACGACTTCAATAATTTGCTGACCGCGATCATTGGTTACGCCGAGCTCATCATTAAGCGTGCGCAGAAGGACCCGGTGGTTCGACAAAACAGCGCGCTCATTCGGAAAGCGGGCGAACAAGCCGCATCGCTCACGCGACAGTTGCTCGCATTCAGCCGCAAACAATTGCTCCAGCCGAAAGTTCTCGATCTAAACAATCTCGTCACTGACGTGCAAGCGTTGTTGCATCGTGTGATCGGCGAGCATTTGCAGGTTCGAACCGAACCGGCTGCCGCAGACGGTCGCGTCCTCGCCGATCCGACTCAACTCGAGCAGGTAATTTTGAATCTCGGAGTGAATGCGCGCGATGCGATGCCGAACGACGGTGCATTGACGATCCGGACAAGTCGCACGCGATTAGACCAAAAGAAGGCGAAGCGCATTTCGCGATCCTTACGCGGCGGCGATTACGTCGTTCTCACGGTCGAAGATACCGGCACCGGAATGGATGCGGAAACAAAAGCGCGCATCTTCGAACCGTTTTTCACCACGAAAGGTCCGGGCAAAGGAACCGGATTGGGACTGGCGACGGTTTACGGAATCGTCAAACAAACTGGCGGCGGAATTTTAGTCGACACCGAACTCGGTCGCGGCACGACGTTTCACATTTATTTCCCGCACGAAGCACGCCCGGTTGAGCAAACGAAGAGCATTACGGTGGAACCGCCGGCAGGTAGCAATTCGGAAACGGTCATGGTCGTGGAAGACGACGAGATCGTGCGCGAGCTCGTGTGCGAGGTTCTCGAAGATCACGGCTACACTGTGCTCTGCGCGTTTGATGGCCCGAACGCCGTCAAATTGGCGGCTTTCGCGGCCGGAGATCAAGGTGCTTTACGTTTCCGGTTATTCGGTGGACGACATCGGCGACCACGGTGTCCTTCAGGAAGATCTCCAACTGCTGCAGAAACCTTTCAGCCCGCAAATTCTTCTCCAGCGCGTGCGCGAGGTGTTGAGCGTTCCTGGTGAATGGGAAACGCGCGAGCTATGCCACGCTCCGGCACAACTTCAATTTTCAATATGAAAACGTGCACGAACATCCACCGAACAGTTTTGCTCTGCTCCATCGCGTCGATGTCGATCTTCGTGATGCAATCGGGCGCGGACGCGGCAATGCAAAAGTCATCGGAAAGTTTCGCCTCTTGGTATCGAGTGCCTCCCAAGTCGTTGGCGCGCGCACGCGCGGCCCGCGGTGAGTACACCGCTGCTCACAACCAACTTCCGATCGGCACGCTGGTACGCGTCACTCGATTGTCGAACGGACACAGCGTCGTTGTTCGCATCACCGATCGCGGAGTTACCGACCGTCCAGCGAAGATCGACATCTGTCGTGAAGCGGCCCAAGAACTCGACATGATCCACACGGGTGTTGCGCGTGTGCGGCTTGAAGTGGTGTCCGGACCGGGCATGGCAACAGCAACCGAGAGCGCGCGGACCGCGCAATGATCACTGCGAAGGCAGTGGCGGCGGAACCGGAGATTGAGGAACGGCAGCCCAAACGTCGTAGTCAGGGCCAAATTGCCGGATGAAAAGAAGACCGAATGCGCGCAGACAAACAAAAACCGGAAGCAAGATTACCGTTCCGACATAGGGCAACGCTGCGATGCAACATGTGGCGCACGTGGCCACAGCACTAATTATCGCTACCGCGATCAGCAAACAAAAACCGAAGAGCGCAAAAAGAACGAACGGGCCCGGATTGTCGAGGATCAACCGCGCAACCTGCCGGAAAGCGTCGCCTGCGCGGCAGCGACGAACATACATGAGCGGGATCATGAAATAACTCGTCAATCCGAAGACAAATGTGAAGCAAAGCCACACCGCAACCAGCATGAGCCCGATGCTCGCGCCCGCGAAATAATTTTGGTGGTTAAGCAAGTGCACACAAAGCCAGATCGGAGCCAGCATGAGACCTATCAGCCCGATCCAGCACAAGAAAATGACGAGTAGAAAAAGAAAATAGCTGTTCCCTTCCCGGCGAAATTCGCGCCACGGCTCGACAATCGCCGCGCGATTGCGCGCAATGCAGTCCGTGAAAATGAAAGTTCCCCGCGAACGAAGCCACATCAGGACAAAAATTAATATGAACACCGCAACCGCGACCGCAATGATCCCGACGAACAGCCACGGCTTCCATTGTTCCCAATCCGGCGAAACGAGCGGATGATTGGTGTACTTCGAGCCAAAGTGATTCAACGGAAACCGAAAACTGCCACCGCCGCCAAAACTCCCGGCGAGAAACGCGGCGAAGCCGATGATGAGCCACTTTTCGAATACGAACGGCTGGAAAAGAATCTTTTTCGTAATTTCAATCGCTTCCTCGAAAGGGTTAAGGATCTCGATCTTGCGCGGCGCGCCGTTCACGCGCTGATTTGAGCGGTTTGCGAATTTTCAATCAAGCTCTCAACTGCGTTTCGAACGATTTCGTGCAAGGGTAGACTATGGAACGCGGGACCAATCGCCGGTATCCGATCGGCGCTGAACTGATTAGCGAAAACGAGACGCACTTCCGCGTTTGGGCGCCGAAAGCGCAAAGCGTCGATCTTGTGATCGAGGAGAGCGCGGAAAATAACGCCAAGCGAACGTTTCATCCGCTGACGCGCGAAGAGAGCGGATATTTTTCCGGCAGCGCGAACGTCGGCGCGGGCGCGCTCTATCGATTTCGTCTCAACAAGAAAGACGATTTAATTTATCCGGACCCGGCCTCGCGTTACCAACCGGCGGGACCGCATGGGCCTTCGCGCATTGTCGATCGACGAGCGTTTCAGTGGAGCGATCAACAATGGCCCGGCGTGAAGTTGAGCCAGCAAATCATTTACGAATTCCACGTCGGCACTTTTACGCCGGAAGGAACATGGCGCGCGGCCGCGGAAAAATTACCGCTCCTGAAAGAAGACGGGATCACATTGCTCGAGATGATGCCGATCGCGGATTTTCCGGGAAATTTTGGCTGGGGCTACGACGGCGTGAATCTGTTTGCGCCCTGTCGTCTCTATGGCGAGCCGAACGATCTCCGCTATTTCGTCGATCGCGCACATTCGTTAGGCCTGGGCGTCATCCTCGATGTGGTTTACAATCACTTCGGGCCGGATGGAAATTATCTTGGCGCGTTCTCCGACCATTACAGGTCGTCTGAGTCGAATGAATGGGGCGATTGCATCAATTTCGGCGGCGAGAACTCGGGGCCAGTCCGCGAATTTTTTATCACGAACGGCCGCTACTGGATCGACGAGTTTCACTTCGACGGCTTTCGGTTTGATGCCGTGCAAGGAATTCGCGACAAGTCGGCCGATCACATCGTCGGCGCGATTGGACGCGCTGCACGCGAAAGCGCGGGCGAGCGCACAATTGTTTTGATCGCCGAAAACGAGCGCCAGGAAACAAAGATGCTGCGCCCGCGCGCTGCAGGCGGCGACGATCTCGATGCGTTGTGGAATGACGACTGGCATCACACCGCGATGGTCGCGCTCACCGGCGTCCGCGAAGCGTATTACACCGATTATTGCGGCACGCCGCAGGAATTCATTTCCGCCGCGAAATACGGTTTTCTCTTTCAAGGCCAGCCTTACGTCTGGCAGGAAGCCGAACGCGGTTATCCAACGTTCGGTGAAAGACCAGACTCGTTCGTTTGTTTCATTGAAAATCACGATCAAGTTGCGAACACCGCGTTTGGCGAGCGCCTACGCTTTCTCACTTCGCCCGCGCGTTATCGCGCCATCATCGGACTGTTGTTGCTCGGTCCATGGACGCCGCTTTTGTTTCAAGGCCAGGAATTTGGCGCGACTGCTGCGTTTCGGTATTTCAGCGACGTGGGCGATGACGAGTTGAAAGAAGCTATCCGCAAAGGCCGATTCAAATTTCTCGCGCAGTTTCCATCGGTCGCTACGCCGGAAATGCAGGAACGTCTACCGGTGCCGCATCATCGCAGCACCTTCGAAGGATCGAAATTGGACTGGAAGGATCGCGAACGGAATCCGCAACTTTGCCACTTGCATCGCGATCTCATTCAGCTTCGACAGAGTGATGTGCGGTTCCGTGAATTGAAACCGCATGGCGTCGACGGCGCGGTCTTGAGCAGCGATTCATTCGTCCTGCGATATTTTGCCGATGCCCCTGACGAAGAGCGCTTGCTGGTCGTCAACCTCGGCAGCCTGCATCAGTTTACTCCCGCACCCGAACCGTTGCTCGCGCCACCGGATCGTCACACGTGGCAAGAGGTTTGGACGAGCGAAGCCGCAAAGTATGGCGGGTTCGGTAGACGCGCGATGCTTCACGAGCGCGGCTGGACATTATTCGCCGAAGAAACGGTCGCCTTCCGCGCAGTGCCGACGGATAAACCGCGCCGAGTTCCGAAACAAATGTAAGATCGACAATCGTGATGCAGGAAGGCCGGCCTAATACTGTGCGGACATTCCAGTGGGACCCGCGCGAATCTCGCGAAATATTGCTAAACCGCGAATGGCTGGTCACGAACGGTCTCGGCGGTTACGCGTCCGGAACGATCTCGGGCGCAATCACGCGGCGCTATCACGGTCTTCTTATCGCTGCGCTGCCAGCGCCGCACGGTCGCGTCGTCATGTGGAGTCACGTTTCGGAATTTTTGCGATTTGGTCCCAAAGATGTCGTGTCGTTAGGCGGCGAGGAACGCGCGGGCGGCCAGCTTGATCTTCACGGCGCGGATTTTCTGCGCGAGTTCCGACTCGAAGACGGACTGCCTATCTGGACCTATCACGTTCGCGACATCGTTTTGGAAAAACGAGTGGTGCTTCCGCATTTGCAAAACACGGTGCACCTGAATTATCGCGTGCTCGCGGGCGAAACGCGGCCACACTTGGAATTACGCCCCGCTTTTCATTTTCGTCATCACGAGGCATCGGTCGACGCGGGAGCAGCCGGGCCCTACAAACTCATATCGGTTGGCGATCGTTACGAGATCGCCCCGACTCGAAGCCGTGGACTGCCGCCGTTGCGGATGAAACTGTGCGAATGCGATTCAGCGTTCACCATTTCGGCGAAAAGAATTCCGCAAGTCGTTTATCGCACCGAGCAAAGCCGCGGTTACGCGCACGAAGGCAGCCTCTGGAGTCCGGGATTTTTTCATGTCGATCTTGAACAAACCGATTCCGCGACGATCATCGGCTCGACTGAGACCTGGGACATCGTCGAAGTGCTCAGTCCAAGCGAAGCAGCAGTGGCGGAACGCGAGCGCCGTGCGCGTTTGCTTCAGGATGCGGCGCCGAAAGCGCGGCACGATTTCGCCGCGGAGCTGGTTCTCGTGGCCGACCAGTTTGTAATCACGCCGGCTGGAAGATTCGCAGAAGCGGCGCGTGCGCACGCCGCGGGCGATGAAGTGCGCACTGTCATCGCCGGTTATCATTGGTTCACTGACTGGGGCCGCGATACGATGATTAGCCTCGAAGGTTTAACGTTAATCACCGGCCGCCGGCTCGAAGCCGGATACATTCTGCGAACATTCGCTTATTACATTCGCGACGGTTTGATCCCAAACATGTTTCCGGACGGAGCGAAGGAAGGCGTCTATCATACCGCCGACGCGACCCTTTGGTTTTTTCACGCGCTGGCGCGCTATCTCGGATACACAAAAGATGCGAGCACGCTGAGACTTCTTTTGCCGTCCTTGATCGACATCGTCGAGCATCATCTCCGCGGCACGCGCTTCAATATTCACGTCGATCCAAACGACGGATTGCTCGCGCAAGGCGAAGAAGGTTACCAGCTCACCTGGATGGACGCGAAGATGGGCGATTGGGTGGTGACGCCGCGGCGCGGAAAAGCGGTCGAGATCAATGCGCTTTGGTACAACGCGCTTTGTTTTCTCGCCGAATGGTTAAAGCAAGTTGGCGAGGACGGCCAATCGACGCGTTACGAAGAGTGGGCCGAAAAGGCGCGGAAATCTTTCAATGAGCGTTTTTGGTACGCGGAAGGCGGTTATCTTTACGACGTGGTCGATTGCGGCGAGCACGCCGGCAGCTTCGACATTTCCTGCCGGCCTAACCAATTGTTCGCGATCTCGCTCGATCATCCGATTCTCGATCCATCGCGTTGGGCGGCGATTGTAAATGTTTGCGAACAAAAATTGGTGACGCCTGTCGGACTGCGTACGCTTTCACCAGATGATCCCGATTACAAACCGATTTACAGCGGAGATCTTCGCTCGCGAGACGGCGCGTATCATCAAGGAACGGTTTGGGCGTGGCTGATCGGTCCATTCGTTGACGCGTGGTTAAAAGTTCATCCGCACGATCGCGCCAGCGCCCGAAACTTTCTCAAAACATTTCCCACACATTTGAGCGACGACGGAATCGGCACAATCAGCGAAGTGTTCGACGCGCGCGAGCCGCATTACGCCGGCGGGTGCATCGCGCAGGCGTGGAGCATCGCAGAAGTTTTGCGCGCCTGGTTGGAAACAGCCTGACCGAGGGCTGGGATTCGTCCCTCCGATAAATTCGGACAGCAAAGAAGTCGCTCTCCAAGCGCAAACGCCTTCGCGGCTGCGATTTAATTAAAGATGCCATCAACAGAAACTGCCCAACAGGTTTCCGAACGGCCGGAGGTGAAGAAGGAGCTTAGCCGCACCGGTCGCGACAACACGCCTCGCGAGAATGTTAAAGCGCAGGCCAAAGATAAATTGTGGTTTGTTACGCACGCGCTTTTCGTGATCGGCTGCATCGCGACGGAATGGTTGCTGCGGCTCAAAATTATTCCGATCCCGCCCGGTTATGTGCCGGCATTGGAGCGCGCCGTCCGCGCCGTCCTTTTCATTGTCATCGTGCTCGCGATTGCGAAAGCGATTTCAGTTTATTTGCTCGGCCGAATTCAAGAGGCGGCGACG
Organism: Verrucomicrobiota bacterium; assembly: GCA_003219495.1. Next base: position 9,925 of record QHOZ01000186.1, read on the forward strand.
CGCTTCACTCTCCAGCGCGTCGAAGATTTGCTCGCGGGATTGCTCATTGGACTTATCGCGCTCTCGGCAATTTTTGTGAACTGGTATCCGGCGATCGCCGCGCTCGGTGTTGGGTCGATCATCATCGGTCTCGCGATCCAAACGCCGATGAAAAGCTTCTTCGCGTGGATCTACATCCTCGTGCGGCAACCGTTCCGCGTCGGAGATCGAATCAAAATCGGCGATGCCACCGGCGACGTGATCGACGTCGGATATCTCGACACCACGCTCTGGGAATTCGGCGGACATTACATCACTGGCGATCACCCGAGCGGTCGCGTCATTCGTTTTCCGAACGAGAAGGTTCTCGACGAGATTGTGTGGAATTATTCCTGGCCGCTCTTTCCGTATATTTGGAACGAGATCAAATTTCAGATTGCGTATCAGAGCGATTTGGAATTCGTCAGCGAAACGATGCGTCGCGTCGTCGAAGAAGAAATCGGCAAGGAAATGACGGAGCGTGTCGAAGTTTATCGAGAAATCCTCGCCCGCACGCCCGTGGACGAATTACAAGTGCGCGGCCATCCCCGCGTGATTTTCCGTGTCGACGAAGTGACTTGGATCGATGCAATCGTGCGTTATCTGGTGCCACCTCGGGAATCAGGACCGATCAAGTCTCGCTTAATCCCGAAATTGCTCGCCGCGCTTAATGCCGCGCCGGGAAAAGTCATGTTCCCGAAAGGCGACGCGAGATAGTTCGAGCGATTACAACTTCGTTCGTCCTGACAATGCTTGCTGCAGCGTCAGATCGTCGGCGGATTCCAAAGCGGCGCCTGCCGGCAAACCGCGCGCGATCCTCGTGAGCGCGATCGGTTTGTTCTTCAAAAGATCGACAATGTAATTGGTCGTCGCCTCGCCCTCGACATCAGCCGCAAGCGCAAAAACGATCTCCTTGAACTTCTCCGTCTCGACGCGCTCGAGAAGCTCTTTGATTCGCAAATCTTCAGGGCCAATGTGATCGAGCGGCGAAATTCTTCCGCCTAACGAATGGTAACGGCCGCGAAAGGCGCCGGTTTTTTCCAGCGGCAAAATATCCGTCGGTTGCTCGACCACGCAAAGAAGATCGACCTCGCGCGAGTCGTCGGAGCAAATATCGCAAAGCTCGTTCGTGGTGAAGTAGCCGCACAATTTGCACGGATGAATTCCTTTGCGCGTATCGGAAATTGCGCGCGCGATTTGCTCCGGCTGATCTCCCCTCGCCTGCACAATCCAGAGCGCAATGCGTTCGGCCGAGCGCGGGCCCACGCCCGGCATGTGGCGAAGTTGCGCGACTAAGTCCCGCAGCGCGGGCGGATATTCCGTTTTTCTCAACGTCCAGCCTCTACGCCTGCCGCATCGGCATTTCCGCGAGATTAAGCGCGAGCGGCTCGAGACGACGGAGATACAACTGTAGCGGCGCGTCCTCTTCCTCGTTAGGCCCGCGCGCCTTTTGAAATTCCGAATACGCCTCGGCCCAACGTTTCTCTCGATAAAACACGACGCCGTTCCAGAAACAGTCCCGACGCGCGAGTTGTTCCGGCTTCGCTTCGGCGGCCGGCCAAAGCGGTTCGTAAATCTCGTGACGCTCCCGCGAATTCACGCCGCTGAGAAAATCGATCGGTCGCGCGACAATGTAACGGCTCGCTAGCTCGAACGTGCGAGGACCGATCAAAACTTTCGAACCATAAAAGCGGTTGGCGACGCAGAAACGTCGCGCAAGCTCGACCGGTTCGCCGCTCGTAATCAGGCCCGGACATTGTTCCCGAGCTGACGCCAAGATGCACATCACACTTCTGATCGCCGTTCGAAACCTGGGCCTGCCGGAATTGCTCGACAACATCCAGCGCGACGCGCACTGCCTTATCGCCATGGTGCGCGTCGATTTCCGGAAATCCAAACAGCGCGACGACGCCCTCCGCATCCGCGGTTTGAATGTAGGCGCCGGCGTTCATGAAAGCATCAGTCGCGCGGCGGATGAATTCTTCCGTGATTTTACCGAAGACCGGCGGCTCACACTCGTCCGCGAGATCGTATTTGTTCGCAACGTCGCAAACGACAACCGTGGTTTCGTAAGTCTTGGCGTCGGCATCGAACGGGATATCGCCGTTGATGACACGCTGCATTTGATCGTGCGACAAACGTTCGGTAAAAAACGCGCGCGCGGTCACAGCGCGTCCGCGCTGAGCAATCGCGGTGTAACGGTCCGCGATGACAAATCCGAGAACGACCGCGAGCATAGACGGAATCGGTTGAAAGAAAACTTTGTAGAGCGAAAGAATCCACGCCACCGCTAAAAGCTCGATGACAAGTCCCAGCGCGACGAGACCGATTCGTCCGCGGCGCAAACTCGTCACCGTGAGCGCGGCAACTCCGAACGATAAGATCGACATGAACACGTATTGCCATTGTTTGGGCACAACGTGTGTGGCCGCGGCATACGACGAAATGTGATCGGCCGTGCGCGATTCAAACTGCACGACCTGCGGACTGAGCTGCAACGCGGCAACAATCAGCACGACCACAATGCCGACGATCAATGTTGCTAGCAGCGAGTGTTTCATTCGTTGGTTAGGCGTTCGCTTGAGCGTTTGCCGTACCTTTGCCTGGATAATACGACTGCACCACCAGCTCACTCAAACACCGATCTGGGGCATCGACCGCTTCGGCGCCGAGCACGAACCGGGTCCGCCCGGTATTCTTTTTCACCAGGCCGAGGCCAAATTGGTAATCCTTGAACAGGTGCGTGCAGAGATCGTTCATGTGCATTCGCTCGGTTTGAGCGCGTTCCACCAAACGCCGCAACGCCCCATCGTCAAAGACAATTTCGAGCCCGTGCTCGCGGCCAAAGGCCTGCGCCCACCGTCGGCCGGCCTCCTCCAGCATCTTGGCCTCGTGCTTTTCCCCTTCCGCCATCAATCGATCCAGCACGAGTTTCGGTTCGCGAACCAGCTCCGCCGTAACGCGCAATTGGCTCAATCCCGATCCGGCCAGATGATATTTGTAATCGCGGAAAAGTTTCTCGAACACGGTGAGCAATCCCCGCGCGCCGGTTTTTTCCTTCGCCGCGGACTCGGCAATTAAGCGAAGCGCGTCGTCATCA
>QHOZ01000187.1:0-1863 GCA_003219495.1 Verrucomicrobiota bacterium
GATCCAGGAACGAATCGAAAAACTTCTGATCGAATTGCGGCGAAATGATTTCCGGCGCTTCGCTTTTCCACCAATCGGGTTCGTTGGCGCCGTGATGAAACCGGACGCGGCCGAATTGGCGATAATCACTGAATACAAGCGCGCGATCTTTTTGATACAGCACAAGATGATCGCGCTTCGCCGGCTTATAATCTCGCAGCGCGACGTGAATCTTTCCCGTCATGCCGAGATGAATTACGATCCAGTTGTTATCGGAAAACTTGAAGAGCATCCGTTTTCCACGCGTATGCGAAGTGAGAAGTTTTGCGCCGATTAATCGTTCCTGAAGCTCTTCGACGTTCTCGCCGCGAAAAACACGGTTCTTTGCGTGCAAGGTAAGATCGACAATCTCTGCGCCGATGCCGGGATTCCATTGTTTGCGAAACCATTCGACCTCGGCCAGCTCGGGCATCGTCGAAATTAGCTGTGGAGAGAGATGCGTTCCACTTGCTGACTGTGCTAGATTGATTTGTGGAAAAAGTGATCATCGTGGGCAGCGGTTGCGCCGGCCTAACGGCTGCGATTTATGCCGCGCGCGCGAACCTGAATCCGCTCGTTCTCGAAGGACCTCAGCCCGGTGGGCAGTTGTCGACGACGACGCTGGTTGAAAATTTTCCAGGGTTTCCCGAAGGCATCGACGGCCCGCAGTTGATTTTGAATATGCACGCGCAAGCGGAGAAGTTCGGCGCGCGATTTTCCTACGCCGAGGTGACCGATTTTGATTTGAGCCAAAAGCACGTGCGCGTAAAAGCCGACGACGATTGGCTCGACACGGAAGCGCTGATCATTGCGAGCGGCGCGTCTGCGCGTTACCTCGGGCTGGATGATGAGGAGAAACTCATTGGCCACGGCCTAACGAGTTGCGCGACGTGCGACGGCGCCTTTTACAAAAATGTGCCGGTTTGCGTGATCGGCGGAGGCGATTCAGCCGCGGAAGAAGCGACCTTCCTGACACGGTTCGCATCCAAAGTTTATTTGATTCATCGGCGCGATCAGCTGCGCGCGTCGAAAATCATGCAGGACCGCGTGTTCGCGAACAAGAAGATCGAACCGATCTGGAACACGGTGGTGACGAAATACATTCCCGACGAAAAAGGCGAGATGCGCGCGGTGCGTTTGCGCGATGTGAAGACGAACCAGAAACGGGAGCTTGAAGTCGCGTGCGTGTTCGTGGCGATCGGGCACGATCCGAACACGAAAGCGTATCACGGTAAACTCGAGACCGATCCCGACGGTTACCTGATCACGAAAAACCTCGCGCAAAGTAAACATCCGGGCGTTTTCATCGCCGGTGACGTGGCCGATCGCGTTTACAAACAAGCGGTGACCGCCGCCGGAATGGGCTGCGCAGCGGCGATTGATGCGGAACGGTATCTAAGCGATCTCGAGCACTAACTGCTTGAAGGTTGTCGATCTAACGCAGTTTTATTCGCCGGTCAGCGGTGGCGTGAAGCGTTATCTCCACGAAAAAATCGATTACGTGCAGAATTGCACGGGCAGCGACAAACACGTGTTGATCGTTCCGGGCCCGAAGACGGCGGCGAAGGCGAACGGCCGCTCGCGTGTTTACACGATTCGGTCCCCGTTGGTGTCACGGACGGCGCGATATCGCGCGCTGATCAATTTGCGTGCGGTCGAGGAAACGTTGAAGCGCGAGCAGCCGGACGTGATCGAGTCAGGCGATCCTTATCAGCTCGGGTGGAGAGCGGTTCGCGTCGGGCGAAAATTAAAAATCCCGGTGATCGGCTTTTATCATTCGCACTTTCCGGAAGCGTATCTGCGGAGCAGCGCAAAGTTGTTGGGCAAGAGAGCAACGCGCGGGGT
>QHOZ01000187.1:2026-6336 GCA_003219495.1 Verrucomicrobiota bacterium
GGATCGCGCGCGACCTCGTGAATTTCATTTGCTCGTCATCGGCGACGGACCGCAGCGCTCGCAGCTTCGCAAATTGCAAACGCGCTGCGAAAACGTTTCCTGGATCAAGTATTGCGCGGAGCCGCGCGAGTTGTCTCGTTATTACCGCGCGGCCGATCTTTTCGTTCACCCGGGCGTGCAGGAAACATTCGGCCTCGTCGCATTGGAGAGCCAGGCGTCGGGCACACCGGTTGTCGGGATTCGCGGAAGCGCGATGGACGACCTGATTTTTCACGAGCAGAACGACTGGTCCATGGAGAATTCGCCCGAGGCGTTGTCGGATGCGATCGAGCGATTTTCCGCCAAGCCGCTGTCGATCCTGGGGAAAGAGGCGGCCGAGCGGGTGGCGCAACAGCACGCCTGGCCGCGGGTGTTCGAGCGGCTTTTTTGCATTTACCGCGAGGTCTGTGCAAATTACAACAGTCACCCCGCCAAATGAACGACGAAAAGCCATTCATCATCAGAAGCTTTCGAAAATCGGACCGCGAATCCGTCCGGCGGCTTTGTTGCGATACCGGATTTCTCGGCGCGCCGATCGATCCTGTTTATGAAGATCGGGAATTGTTCGCCGACTTTCTCACAACTTATTACACGGACTGGGAATCGGAATCCTCGTTCGTAATCGAGAAGGACGGGGAGATTCGGGGTTATTTGCTTGGTTCGCGCAAACCGTTGCGCAATCAGCTTTACTCGTTTTGGCAAAACGTGTCGCTGTTTCTCAAAGCGCTCACGCGATACTTTCGTTACAGCGCCGCTTCGCGCCGATTTGTCCTGTGGATTTTGATGAACGGTAGGCGCGAAGTGCCGGCCGCGCCGCGGCGGGTTCCGCATTTTCACATCAATCTTCTCCCCGACGCGCGAAAAATGTCGACCACGCGCGCGTTGATGAGCGCATATCTGAGTTATCTCTACCGCTGCGGCGAGAAACGCGTTTACGGACAGATCGTCACTTTCGAAAGCCGGCGCGGCGAACAAATGTTCGAGCGTTACGGGTTCAAAGTTCTGAATCGGGCCGAGATCACCAAGTACAAAGCGTTTTATCCGCAATCGGTTTACCTCAGCACCGTCATCAAGAATTTGGAGACGGCCGAACCGCTGCGAGTCACTTCGCGCTCGCGCACGCTTTAGAATTCTTTCAGAGCGCGGCGGGCTTCGGGATTTTCCGGTACAAAAACCAGTGAACGCCGGACAGCGGCGCCGTCGGGAAAGTGCGGACGAGGGCAAACCCGTTGCCGAATTTGTCGGTGAACTGTTTTCCAGGCGGGACTGGTTTCCTAAACGACTCTTCGTGGAAAATGACCCATTCAGGTCCGCCGGCCGGCCATTGCTCATGTTCGTAATACGCAGCAGGCGTGTTGCCCATAATATGTTGCCAATAGAACCCGAGCATGAATTGCGTTCGGAAATCCTGTTCGCCGCCAAAGGTGAACCGCGCCGGATCGTTGGTTTCTTGAATCACAAAATCGACAACGCCGGCGAACTGGCCGCGACCGTACTTCAAAAGGCTTGCCACGCTCTGTGCATTAATCACGAGGAATACCAGAGCCAGCAAAACGCTCGCAATTTGTCCGACGCGACTTGCTTGGAAGAGCCACCCGAGCAGCCAACCAAAAAGAAGGAGAAGAAAAGCGAGGGCGACGATGAAGTAGCGGACGTAATGCAGCGTGCCGTGTTCGAACAACGGCATCGCGAGCGGAACTAGGACGATCACGGCCAGAAAGAAAATCCATTCATCGCGACGTTCCTTTATCAGTACCGCACAACCCGTGACCAATCCGACGACTGAACTAAGGACGGTCAACGACTGCCACGGACTGGCGTTCGGTCCCCCGAGCGCCCACGCTAGAGTCATCCGGTATCCTTCGAAGACGCTGATCGGCGTCCCGCCGCCAATCTGAATCTGGCGAACATCAACAAGATAAAGAACTGCAAAATAAACGATGGGCAGCGCATAGCACGCTGTCGTCCAGCAGACGATTCGCGCGATTGTGAAATTCTTCCGGCGCAGGCGCGCTAAAAACCAGATAAGGGACGCCGATAAAAAAATCAGGAACGTCAAATGTGAAGTGAAACCTAGAATCGCACTCAGCGAAAACACGAGTGCAGGCGTGCCGCGTGGATTTGTGAAAAACGATTGGAGAGCGAGGAAGCATAAGAAACAAAAGAAGATCAACGACGCGTAACCCCGCGCTTCGGAGGAGTACAAGATCAGAACGTAAGAGAAGCCGACCAGAAGGCTGGAAAAAAAGGCGGTGCATTTATCTCGTCGGGCGCCGATCAACCAAGCCAGCGCAACGGTGCCAATTCCCGCGGCGACAGACGGAATACGATAACCGATCCAATTCCCGCGCTGTCCGAGGAAATAGATGAACAGGCTGTTTAAGTAATGGTTGTTGTCGTGATGTGTTTGCGTGAAAACACCGATGGCCGAATGAAGCTCGCTCACCAGCTCGATCGACCAGATCTCGTCCAGCCAAAGATCGTTGAACGCAGCGCGGATTCTGACGACGACCGCAATGATGCCGAGGAAAAAGCATAGCGCGGTGAAAAAGAGCGTTTTCCAGGAGCGCGACGGTTTCAATTCTTTAGCAACGAGCGCTTTTTGAAAATGATGGCGCCGTGCTCACGATAGTCGAGCGGATCGACATCCGTCCACGCCGCTTTGTCGTAATTTTGCTCGACCCACTGCAAAACCTCGCGACCGGCTCCGGATTTTTCTCCGTAGCGCTCGATGCCCCATGCAATCAGGTCTCGGCTAACGATTAAGATCCAATCGGGCGGATTCTTTTGTAAGTCGGCCACTAGTTCAGCTTCAGTTTCAGTTTCCATCGCTCCCTTGTAAAAGCAGGCGTGAGGTACGGGATTGCGCAATCGCGCGAGATAATTGAGCGATTCACCTTCCGGAAGCACGGTGACCGTGCCGCCGTGGGTTTCTTTTTGAAGCACATCGACCACAGCGTTCACCAAGCGGCCGGTCGGGTCCATGCCAGCAGGAAAACAATAGAAAAGATCGCGGCCGCTTGCGACGCCCTCAGTCTTCAATCGCAGCGCCTTTTGCGAACGTATCGCCATTTTCGCAGTGCCGGGAAGAACGATGGCAAACGTAGCAATGGCCGCTAAGCCGCGCGCCTGCCAGATATCCGCTCGAAACCAGTTTGGCAATTCGCCGATCATTACCGCAGGTATAAGGACGGCTGCTAGTGCAGCTTGATAATATCCGTAATGATAGATGCGCGGATTTAGAAACATCCGGAGCAAGAATGCCAATGCCAACGATGCGAATAGCAACCGAAGGATTAGGATACGCGAGTCCTCACCAGACTTGGCATTCCGCAGAAACGGTAAAATTGCGATAAAAGAATAAATTAGGGTCAGCCCCGGCAAACACTTGCAGATCTCTTCCCATTTGATTTGGAGAACGCCAAGCCACGCGAAAATCATGCCAAGCGTAGTAGCAATAGTTAGACGGAGCCATTGCCGTCGCTCTCGCCGCAGCAAACGTAACGTTCCGATAAGGGCCAAAATCACGATGCACGCGAGGCCGGTGGCGATCAAAGCCTGCATCGTGTGTAACGAAGGTTCGTCCAGACCGAGCAACCTGATTGCCAAAGGACTGCTGTTGAATGCGCGATTAAATACGCTTAACGGAGCCTGCGCTGTTGCTAGAAGTGCTCGCTGCCACGGCAGAAACCTCGCAAAATAAATTGCGAATAGGGTCGAGGGCAGGATCACGCCGATTAGCCAACGAACGCTGCCAGCAACGTCATCGCCAGCGAAGCAACGATAAACTCTGGTTTGAGAACAAGCGTCGCTCCGGCGAACAAGCCACAGACAAAACTTAGCGTCGCAGTGGGACGGTTGGTCCATGCAAACAAGGCAAGACAAAGCAGCAACGACACGAGCATTCCATGAATCGTCTCGTTCGCGTAAGGAGTCGCGTAGTTGTAGTTACCGGCATCCACAAACTGCGAAAAGCCGAAGACGGAGATAAAAATGAGAGTAGACAACCAGGCAGCTAACGCGCCCCAGCCCTGTCGGATGATTAAGTAAATGGCCGTCGTGATTCCGGCAAAGGTGATCAGGTTAGCGATGGCAAGAACGATCAGTCCGGGTCCGAACAGCCAAAAAACACCGGCGTTTAGATATTCCGAGAGCGGCCCGTAAATACAGCCGACGTCGCGATAAAGCACTGCTCCGTTTGAAAGTTGCCAGGCGTTGTAAAGCTGCTGACCAAAATCGATCAATGGGGCCGGCCATTTGCGCCATGAGGT
>QHOZ01000026.1 GCA_003219495.1 Verrucomicrobiota bacterium
GCAAGTCGGTTGGTCGGTGATTTATCGCGCGCTCCTCGCCGCGACAAAAATCGGCGAATCAGAATTCCGTCGCATCGCGGCGAGCCATGGCGATCTCGGCAAGAGCGCATTCGAAGCTCTCGAAGGACGAACAACTCCCGCGCCGTTCTCGATCTTGGAATCGAAGGAACTTTTCGACGAACTGCATCGCGCGCGCGGACCGATTGCCAAAACCGAGCTGTTGAAAGCTCGCTTCACGACGCTCTCCGCGCGCGAGGGTCAATACGTGGTGAAGATTTTGACAGGCGATCTGCGAATCGGTTTGCGCGAAGGTTTGGTCGAAGAAGCAATTGCGCGCGCGTTCGAAGTTCCGCTCGATCAAGTGAAAGAAGCGAACATGTTGCTCGGCGACATTGGCGCGACGGCGTTGCTCGCTCTCAAAAAAGAGCTCGATCGTGCCGAGTTGTCGATCTTTCGCCCGATCAAATGCATGCTCGCGACGCCGGAGCCGACCGCGGAAGCGATCTGGGAACGCTTCGCCGAACAAAATTCGGATGTCGTCTTCGTTGAGGACAAATTCGACGGCATTCGCGCGCAACTTCATCGCAATTCGGAGCGCGTTGAAATTTATTCGCGCGATTTGCGTCGCATCACGGATCAATTTCCGGAGATCGCCGACCGGGCGCGCAAGTTTGAGGTGGATCTTATTCTCGATGGCGAAATCATCGCGTTCGAGCACGGGCGCAAGCTGACCTTCTTCGATTTGCAAAAACGGCTCGGGCGAAAGAGTGAAGGCGCGGATTTGTTTGACACTGTGTCAGCCGACGTGCCGGTGATGTTTATCGCGTTCGACATTCTTTGGTTGAATGGTCGCTCGTTGTTGAAAACGCCACTTGAAGAAAGACGCCAACTGCTGCGCGGCTTAAAATTGCCGCCGCAGTTTCAAATTGCCGAAGTTTTTTCCGCGCAGTCGGCCGCGGAGATCGAACAACGATTTCAAGAAGCGCGCCGCCGCATGAACGAAGGTTTGATGATCAAAGATCCTAAAAGTTTTTACACCCCCGGCGCGCGCGGAATGTTCTGGTTCAAACTAAAGAAAGAACTGGCGACACTGGATGTCGTCGTTGTCGGCGCTGAGTTCGGTCACGGCAAACGGAACAACGTGCTGAGCGATTACACGTTTGCTGTGCGCGATGAAAAAAGCGGCGAACTTTTGCCGATCGGAAAAGCGTACAGCGGCCTGACCGATGTCGAGATCGCGGAGCTGACCGAGCATTTCAAACAAAACACGATCGTGGATCACGGCCGGTATCGGGAAGTGAAACCGGAAATCATCCTCGAGGTGGCGTTCAACTCGATTCAACCCAGCGCGCGGCACGCGAGTGGACTCGCGCTCCGTTTTCCGCGGATCAAAGCGATTCGGCGGGACAAGAATGTCGATTCGATCGACACACTCGCTTACGCGCGCGAACTCGCTGCACAAGAAACTCGCTAAGGTGTCGCGGTAGGCGACGTTGGAGCGTTCCCTGCCTTGCGCTCGCGTTTCAGTTCCTGTTTTTCTTCGCGCTTTTGCTCTTTCTTTTCGTGCTTCGTCATTTTTTCAGCGGACGCGGTCGGAGACTCAGCCGCACTTGGCGACGATGTCGATGTTGGACTGGCCGACGGCGACACGGAAGGCATCGGCTGGACCTTTGTCGGCGGCTGGTAATGTTGCGCCTGTGATTTAAATTTTCCCTTCCCGTCCTCTGGCGGCGATTTCACGGGAACGAGAGGCGCTCCTTGCGGCGGCGGCGTGATCGCAGTGGCCGGAACGGTGTCAACCGGAGCGGGGGAATTCGAAGCCGTCGCTCGGGGGGTCGCAGTCGACTCCACTTTCGGCGACGCCGTCGGGCTGGGCACGAGCAATCGCCCGCGACGTTGCGACGGACTCGATGACGTAACTGGAGATGCGGATGCAGACGGTGCAGCCGTGGCGGCGCGGTGCGGCGTCATCGTCGGTATTGCGGTCGCCGTTGCGGTCGCAGTCGAACTTGGAGCGGCAGTGGCACTCGCGGATGGCGATGTTGCTATGGGCGTGCCGGCGCTCTGCGTTGTTGCGCCACTCCTCGATTCCGTTTTCACGAATTGTTTCGAAGGCGCGTTCGGCGGCGGTGTCGCTTCCGATTTCATTTTCTGCCGCGTCTTCTTCACGTCGTCCTGGTTCGCGATAGCGGCCCAACCAAGATCGATCGCTGCGGTCGCGATCGTTTGTTTCACGGTTTGTGGCCGTTCGTTCGCGACCGGTTGCGCAATCACTGGCGCCGCGATGACAACGGTTTCTCACCGGCGCGCGTCTGGTCGAGCGCAATTCTTCATAGTTCGGCCCTTCGTTCACGATGGTCGTGTTGTTGTAAGTAATGTTTGTGACGTTGGTTGTTTGATTGATGATGGTCACGTTGCGCTCAGGCGGGAGCAGCGTTTGCTCAACACGCGGCGCGCCGAATTCGCGCGAAGCGACAAAGCAATATTGATCCGGGCCGACGTCGTAATAACTGTCGGACCAATTGTGGATGCCGGTGTGTTGATCGAACCGCGCTTCCGGCGGCAATGGCGCCCAGCCGACGTAATCGCTGCTCTTTCGCCACGAAACCCAGGCCGGTGCCCACTGATTTCCCGGAACCCAAACCCAACCGATACCGTGCAACCGCGTCCAACGACCATAATGATACGTCGCCCAGCCAAACGGTTCTTCTGAGATCCAAGTCCAACCGGCGTCGGTGTAAACCCAGCGGCCGTTCGTGTATGGCCGCCAAGTCCGCGAGCTTTCAGCCTGACGGGGATGGAAAACGTAGCCGTAATCGTTCGTTCCGATCCAATCGCCGTAGGGCTCGAGCTTATTGTAAAAAGTGGAGTAGACGACATTGATCGAACGTTCACGCGGCTCGCGTGAACGGGTGCGCGATTCGCCAGTCGTTTGCTGCTCCTCGCGCTCGGAATTCTCAGCGGGCAGCGCAGCTGCGTTTTGTTTATCGGCGAGCGCTTTTTCTCGCGCATCAAGATCCGCCTGACGCTGAGCGATCTCTTGCGTCTGGCGTTCGGAAGCGAGGCGTTCCTGAACTTTGCGTTCGACCTCGGCGTTTTTTTCTTCGTCGGTCTGCTGTTTTTGGCAGGAAACAAAAACAGCGAGCGCTGCGATTAACACTGGAAACAGAAAAAGCTTTCTCATAGCGATGGTTAGACCTCCTTTTGGTTTCGTTATTCAACGCGCCGGCGAGGGCGACGGCGTCGGGCTCTGAGAGGAAGCCGGAGTGAAAATGACCGTTTCAATCGCGCCGCGCCGCAGCTTTTGAATGTTCGCATACAGCGCGACCAGCGCGAAACCGATCACAATGCCGACCATCAATCGGCCGACATTCTTCGACACTTTCGGGTCGGAGTTCACCCGGAACTATTCGATGTGGATCTTACTCGCGCAAATTTTCTTCACGCCGGCAACTGAATCGCCGCGATCGCGTCCATCACGCGCTGGCTTAGCCGCTGGTAAAGATCTTTGCCGCCGCCCGCGAGTTCTGCTTCCGAGAAATGGATCGGCTCCCCGACGACGATGGTGATTTTCTTCCATAAACGGATTTTTCCGTGGATCGGCCAGGCATCGTAGGCGCCGAAAATTCGCATCGGGACGACCGGCGCGCGTGTTTTCGCGATCACCAAACCGAGACCCGGTTGCGCGGGCTGCAAATTTCCATCCGGCGTTCGCGTTCCCTCCGGGAAAACGAGCGCGCATTCGCCCGCGCTCAAAATTCGGATCAAAGCTTTGAGCGCGCTACGATCCCCACCTTCGAGATTGACCGGAATCACATTCAGCTTCGGTAGCAGCCAACCGAGGATCGGCACGTCCATTAACGATTTCTTGGCGAGAAAATAAATGGCGCGATCGGCCGCGTTGCCGGCCAGTGGCGGATCAAAAAAACTTTGGTGATTTACGGCGAGAATGACCGGGCCGGTTTGAATCACGCGCTCGCGATGAATGATTTGGAAACGATAGAACAGCTGCGCGAGCAAACGACTGAGGTGATAGCCGAGCGAGTAGTAGAAATTCACAGGCTAGGTCGAGAAACCTTTTCGCTTCAAGCGACTGACGATCTCGTCAACGACTTGTTGGATCGACATCGTGGACGTGTCGATGACCTCCGCGTCTTTGGCGACGATCAAGGGCGACGCGGCGCGGGAGGAATCAGCGCGATCGCGCTGCGCAATTTCATCGCGGTGTCCCTGCGCGGCGCGTCGTTGCTCGCGAACTTGCGGCGATGCATCGATGTAGAACTTGTAAGGCGTCTCTGGAAAAACGACGGAGCCGATATCGCGGCCTTCCACGACCAAATCGTTTTGCGCGGCATGATCGCGCATTCGTTGCACGAGGTGTTGGCGCACTTGCGGCACCGTGCTGACGCGCGAAACCTCCGCGTTGACCTGAGCTTCGTGCAAGTGCGGTGTTAGATCGACATCGTCGATCAGAAGATGAAATTGCCGATCGACGAACTTTCCGCCCAATTTCGCTGACGCAATGAAATTGGTGATCGCTTCCTTGTCGCTCGCGTTAATTTCGCGATTGAGCACGCTCCAGGTGACAGCGCGGTACATCGCGCCGGAATTCACGTAAGCGAAGCCGAGACGTTTCGCGAGCTCGCGAGCCACGCTGCTTTTTCCGGAAGCAGCCGGGCCGTCGATGGCGATGACATGATGTCGATCCGGTGGTTGCATTTGCAAGAACGCGTCGAGCGCAGTTTTTCGTCGACCGGAGCAGCGGGAACGAGGGTGCCGATCACGGGCGTGCTCGTGCGCACGCGCCGCGGACTCATGAATTCGTCGAGAGCTTTCTCAAATCCCGGATACGACTCGCGAACACATTCCGAATCTTGAATGATGGTTTCGCCGTCCGCGAAGAGACCGGCAACCGCGAACGCCATCGCGATTCGATGATCGCCGAAACTGGAAAGGCGCGCGCCGCGCAACGGAGCCGGCCCGTGAATCTCGAGCCCGTCGTTGAGCTCGATGACTTGCACGCCCATGGCGCGAAGATTTTGCACGATCGCGGCGATGCGATCGGTTTCTTTGACGCGAAGCTCGTTCGCGTGGCGGATGATCGTTGTCCCGCTGGCAAGCGCGCCGGCTACTGCGAGCACAGGCAGTTCATCGATGAGTTGCGGGATCTCCCTTCCTTGAATGACGGTGCCTTTGAGCGGGACTCCCGTCACTTCAACGACACCGCGCGGCTCGAGATGATCTGCATTCTCGACCGCTTCACGAACCTGGGCGCCCATCCTGACCAAAACGCCGAGGAGCGCGGTACGCGTGTCGTTTAATCCAATATTCCTCACGAGCAAATGCCCGCCGGTTTGGGCACCCGCCGCGACCAGCCAGAACGCAGCAGATGAAAGATCGCCGGGAATTTCGAAATCGCGTGACTCGGGGATTTGATCGCCAAAGACGCTGATGGTGTCCTCGCCTTTGGCGGTGCGAATTAGAAAGTAATTGAACATCAACTCGGTGTGATTCCGGCTGGCCAACGGTTCGTCGACGGTTGTCTTGCCTTTTGCGAAGAGGCCGGCGAGCAGAATCGCACTTTTCACCTGAGCGCTGGCAACGGGCGAACGATAGTGAATTCCGCGCAATAATCCGCCGCGCACGCGCAAAGGCGGCGTTTGCTCCGGACCTTCGGCCACAATGTCCGCCCCCATTTTGCGAAGCGGCTCAATCACGCGATCCATCGGGCGGCGCGTGAGCGAGGGATTTCCGACCAGGCGCGACTCGAACGTTTGACCGGCCAGCAAACCAGAAAGCAAACGCATCGTCGTGCCCGAGCCTCCGCAGTCGATCTCTTCTTTGGGAGGCGTAAGTACGCGCTTCTTTCCGTGAACGATCAGAACATCCGGGTCGGGTTGATCGATTTGAATCCCAAGAGCACGAAGCGCATTGACCGTTCGCATGCAGTCGTCGCTCGGCAAAAAGCCGCGCAACGTGCAAACGCCGTTCGAGAGAGCGGCAATAATAGCCGCGCGATGCGAAATGCTTTTGTCACCAGGAACAGTGATCTCAGCTTCGATACGAGGCGCCCGTTTTACCCGCAGTTCCATAAGATTCAGACGAAAAGGATGCTGTTCAGTATCTGGAATTCAGCACCCGCCGCAACTGCCGTTACGGAACGAGGAATATTTTGTTTGTGAATGGATCCTTGACTTCGGTGCCGGGCGGGAAGCCACGAACGTCGACAAGTCCCTGGTCAGCTGCGTACGGACTTTTCACAAATCCGGGTTTTCCAGGAACCGGCGTGCCGTATGGATAGTCGCCTTTCGCGGGCTTTGATGGCGCGGCCGCGTTGGGCGCGGGCGCTGGCGCAGAGGTAGACGATGACGCGCTGGCATTCGTTTCCGCAGTCTCGGGTGGCGCATTCGGATTGAATGGCTGTTGCGTCGGCGGCGCTTCGGAGGTTGGTCCTTCCGGATAGCGCGCGCCGGTATGGCGGGCACTTGTTTGCGCCCCTTCATCGCCGCCGCAGCCAGAAAAAAACAGCGCCGTGAGGAACGCGAGTGAGAGCCACGGTTTCATAATTTTACTTGGACGGAGTCTACACTGGTTCTATTTCAACGCCAGTGAGCGACAAATCGCAATCCATTTCGCAAAAGCCAACAAGCGGGGCAGTTCCGAATCGCTTGGGACAAATGGAGGCCGCGCCACAGATCCTAATCGTTGACGACGACGCGACGAGTCGAAGCCTTCTCGCGCGGATGCTGACCGCCGCCGGTTATCATTGTCTGGAAAACGATAATGCGAATGACGCCTTGAAGCGGGTGCGGTCGGAAAAGCCGGCCGTTCTCCTGCTCGATTTCAAGATGCCGGGAATGGATGGGGCGGAAGCATTACGAAGATTGCGCGCCGATCCGGACCCGAATATTGCCCAAACTCCGGTGATCATGCTGACCGGATACGGCGAAAGCGAAGTCACCTGTCTCAATGCAGGCGCGGATGATTTTGTCGTAAAACCAATCAACGCCGACGTCCTGCGGGCGAGGATCGAAACACAACTGCGAATGCGTTCCTTGCGCTTGCAATTGCAACGCCAGAATCAGGAACTCGAAGCCTGGCGCCGGGATCTGGAGCGCGATTTGGCGGCCGCGCGCGCGACTCAGCAATCGCTCATCCCTCCAAAGCCTCCCACAATTGCGGGTTGGGAAATCGCCGCTTGTTATCGTCCCGTCATCGAAGTTGGCGGCGACATTTACGGCTGGCTGCCGATCAAGAACGGACGTTGGTTGTTCTGGATCGCGGATGCGACCGGGCACGGCGCCGCTGCGGCCTTAATGACGACACTGGCGAAGCTCTTGTTTCATCACGGTCATACCGAACACGAACAGCCGGCCGCGATCATGCAGGCGATCAACAACGATCTGCGCGGAATTTTCGCCGGACACTCTTTCATGAGCGCAATGTGCGTGGCTGTCGATCCCAACACCGGCCGCGCAACCGTCGCCGGCGCCGGTCACCCGCCGTTGCTTGTCACGCGGTTCGGTCGCGGCACCGAAACGATCGCTTCGAGTGCGCCGCCCCTTGGATTGGTGGAGCAATCTCCCTTCGCCGACATCGATTTTGAATTGAATCCCGGAGACGCATTCACGCTTTACACCGACGGATTGTTCGGCTCGAGCAAGGAAGCGAAGCCAACGACGCCGACTCAACTTGCCGGCATGGTAAATCCCTTTGCCTCAAACGCGGACGCGCTCCTCGAATTAATGTTGAAGGCGACGACGCCGGATGCGAGCGCGTCCCCGCCTGATGACGTGGCGGCGCTTGTCGTGCGCCGATCCAATTAAAGGAAAACAATTTTCACTCGAAAATTAGTGTTGCTCTGGTGCAAACGAAGCATTAGTCAAACGGTATGCCGAAAAACAAAACACCTTCAAAACGCAAGCCCAATCCCGCCTTCATGAGACCAGTTCAACCGGACGAGAAGCTCGCCGCTGTCGTTGGTTCGAAACCATTGCCCCGTTCGGAGCTCACGAAGAAGCTGTGGGATTATATTAAGAAGAACGGTCTTCAAGACAAAACCAAGCGCACTCAGATCAATGCCGACGACGCGCTCCGGCCGGTTTTTAACGGCAAGAGCCAAGTGAGCATGTTCGAGATGACGAAACTCGTCTCGGGCCATATCACATGATCGGCAAAATCGAAGCTTGGCTCCGGCGCTAGGCGCCGAGTTGGAATTGAAGCCGGCGATAACCCTCGCCGAGAGGACGGTTCCCTGCGAGAAGGGCGCACTTGCGCGCTCCCTCGCATTGATCGACTTTTCGCCTGTGAAAAATCTGTTACTTGCGATTTCGCTCGCGGCCGCGTTGCTCTATTCCAACAGCGCACGCGCGGAGTCGGCCTGGATTACAGATCTCAAAAAGGCTCAGGAGGAAGCCAAGGCAAACCACAAGCTGGTCCTGGTTAATTTTACCGGGTCCGACTGGTGCGGATATTGTATTCTGCTCGAGCGGGCAATTCTCTCGAAGCCGGAGTTCAAAGACTACGCGAACAAGAACCTTGTCTTACTGGAAATCGACTTTCCGCGTCGCGACGGTCCGAAATGGAACGCACAAAGCGTCGATTTGAAAAAGCAGAATCTGCAATTGGCGGAGAAGTACGACGTGAGCGGATTTCCCACGCTGGTGATGCTGGACGGTGAAGGGAAAATGGTTTGGCGGTTCGACGGTTATTACAGTGGCGGCCTCGCTACTTTTCTGGCCGAGCTGGATAAGGCGCGCAAAGGCTGATCCCGTCTCTCGTTGTCGATCTTTGGCGAAACTAATTAACGCCGCTTGGTTCAAACGCCCGCTGTAACACATTCGCCAGCTCGTGACGGGTGAATGGCTTCGGTAGCGCCGCGCGAAAACCGTAACTCAAGAATTCGGCCAATGCGGCTTCGTCCGAGTAACCGCTGCAAATGATCGCGGTCACGTTCGGATCAAGATTGCGCAAATGCTCAATCGTCGCGACGCCGCCCATTCCCCCGCGAATCGTAGCATCTAAAATCACGGCGCGAAAATTTTCGCCCGAACGCATCGCGTCTTCGTACGTCTCGAGCGCGGCTGCGCCGTCAGGCACCGCCGTTACTTGATAGCCCAACGTTCCAAGCAATTCTGAGGTCAGATCGCGAATCGCGGCTTCATCGTCCATCACCAGCACTCGATCACTGCTGTAGTTGAAATAGTTCTCTACTTCGTCCGGCTCAGCGAGCGTGGGCTCCGCTTCCACCGCGGGCAGATAGAAAGCGAATGTCGACCCTTCAGGCGACGTACCTTCGAGCTGAAGAACGCCGCCGTGTTTTTTGATCACCGAATAACTGATTGAAAGTCCTAGCCCACTCGCAGCGGCTTTGGTCGTGAAATAAGGATCGAAAATCTTCGTGATCGTTTTGGGATCGATTCCACCGCCGTTATCTTGGACCGCAATCTTCACGTAACGGCCCGCTCGTAATGGAACGCCGGAATTCTCGCCGATGTCGATGTTGCTCGCGCACACGCGAAACGTGCCGCCGGCGGGCATCGCCTCCCGCGCATTGATCACAAGTGCGTTGAGAACTTGCTCGATCTGGCCGGGATCAACCGCGGCGTTCCAAAGATCCTCTGGAACATCCACCTCCGCGCGCAGATTCGAGCCGTGCAATGAGAATTCCGCCGCGTCCCGGACGATTTCCGAAACCGCGGCGACGCGTTTCAGCGGCGCGCCGCCTTTCGAAAACGTCAGCAACTGGTTCGACAATTGCGCGGCTTGTTGCGCCGCCTGACCGGCGCGAGACAAAAACGAAAGCAGACTTCTCGATTCGGCCGGAGCTTCGATTTGCGCCAGTCCGATGTTCCCCGAGATGACCGTCAGGATGTTGTTCAAATCATGAGCGATTCCGCCGGCAAGCGTGCCGAGCGATTCCAACTTGCTCGTCGTGAGACGTTCCTGCTCCGTCCGCTTGCGATCGCTCACGTCCCGCAAAAATACGGAAACGCCCCCACCGCTCGGATATGCCAGCAATTCGAACCATGCGCGTCCGCTCTCGTCGCTCGCTTCAAATTCGACAGCGGTTTGCTCGGACATTGCGTGCTGATAGTGCTTGGCAAACGCGTCACCGGTAAATTCCGGCACTGCCATCCAAAAATCCTGTCCAAGCAACTCTTCGCGTTTGCGGCCTAATATTTTTTCGGCCTGCGGATTCACGAAAGTAAACTTCCAATTTCGGTCCACCGCGAAAAATCCGTCGCTAGTCTTCTGCAAGATGTCGGTCATCTTGCGCACCGTCTCCTGCAACTCGAGACGGGTTTGGTTGCGCTCGACCAGCGCGCGAATTCGCCGCTCCGCCACGGACAAGCGAACGTTCAACCGAGCCGGGTCGATCGGTTTGGTCAGGTAATCATTCGCGCCTGCTTCGAGCGCTTCCTGCAAGTCCGCCGGATCGTCACGCGCCGTGACCAACAAGATGAAATAATCTTCGCCGTTTTCGGTTGCGCGTAATTCACGGCAAAGATCGACACCGCTCTTGCCGGGCAACATCCAATCGAGGATCAAAAATGGAAACGGGCTTTTGCCCATCTCAACTTCTGCTTCCTCCACGCTCGCGACCGCGTGCACTTCATGCCCGCGCAGCTCGATCAATCGCGTCAAAGCACGGCGGCTTTCCGGATGATCCTCAACCAGGAGAATTCTCATTTCAGCAGTCCCAAAACTCAATAACCGCCTGATAAAACAGGGCGGCAGCTCGGGAAAATTTGGAGCAGGATGGCTGCCAGGAGTTCGCGATTGACCGCGAAAAGCCTTCGATCAGATTTTTTCTTAGTCGGATCGACAACGTCGCGGCGCATCTTGCGTTAAAAGCGCCGTCTGCTAGATAAGCCAACGTTCCGCAGTTCTAGAATTCATGCTTATCCGACGTTCGTTCATTTTTGTCGTTTGCTGCTCGTTGCCGCTGTTCGCACTCCGCGCAGCCGACGCCGCTCCAGCAGGCAAAAAGGAAAAGCCGGCCCCGACCGAAGCCGTTGATCCCGGCGTCACTTTTGATTGGGTGCACGTCGACGGCCCGTACATCGCGATGACATTCGATGATGGACCAAGCGCGAAATTGACACCGAAACTCCTCGATCTGCTCGCCCAACATCACATCAAGGCCACCTTTTTCCTGATTGGCCAAAATGCGGCAGAAAATCCGGAGCTTGTGGCCCGTGAAGCGCGCGAAGGTCACGAGGTCGCGAATCACAGCTGGTCTCATCCGAACCTCGCAAAGATGTCCGAGGACGGAGTTCGGGGGCAGTTACGTAAAACGGACGACGCCATTAAGAATGGGATGGGCAAAAGTCCGACCCTGATGCGTCCACCGTATGGATCGATTACGCCGCATCAGAAAAAATGGATCCATCAGGAGTTCGGCTACAAAGTCGTTCTCTGGGATGTCGATCCTCTCGATTGGCGCAGACCCGGTCCGAGCGCGGTGTGCAATCGCATTGTGAAAAACACGCGCGCCGGATCGATTATTCTCGCGCACGATATTCATCCCGGCACGATCGAAGCGATCCCTTGCGTGTTTAAGGAACTCGAAGCGAAGGGATTCAAGTTCGTAACCGTTTCGGAACTCATCGCAATGCAGACACCGATACCGCCCAAACCTTCGCCCTCGCCGAAATCTTCGCCTACCGCGAAATCTGCGGGATCGCCAAAGTCACAACCGGCAACATCGATATCTCCCACGCCGACCGCGCAGCAGTAATCTCGCCGGCATGATCGCCGACCGCTATTTGCAGCTCAAAGGCGAGCTCGAACACGTGCTTGCCGGATCGATCAAGCTCGCTTCGGAGATGCAGCGTTCGCCGGAGCAGATCGACACGCTTCAATCACTTCTGCGCGATATTAGTGAGCCACTGCTCTTCGTTGTCGTCGGCGAAGTGAAATCGGGCAAGTCGTCGTTGTTGAACGCTCTATTCGGCAATGAATTCGCGAAGGTTGATGTGCTGCCTGCGACGGATCGCGTTTGGATTTTTCGATATGGCGCCGAGGATAAAACGAACGAGGTCTCACCAACGCTGACGGAACGCTATTTGCCCATTCCATTCCTTCGCGATTTCAATGTCGTCGACACGCCCGGCACGAACACGATGGTCAAAGAGCATCAAATGGTGGCCGAGGATTTCATGCCGCGCGCCGACATCGTGCTCTTCGTTTTCTCCGTCGCTAATCCCTGGACGCAATCGAACTGGGAGTTCCTGGATTTTCTTCAGAAAACCTGGCTCAAGAATGTGATCTTCGTTCTTCAGCAGGTTGATTTACGCGAGCCGACCGAGATCGATGTCATCCATCGACATCTTCAAGACACCGCCATGCGTCGCCTTGGATTTGTGCCGCCGCTTTTTCCGGTTTCGGCCCGCAAGGCGCTACTCGCGCGCACCAGCGGCGTGGACAAGGAAAAATTGTGGGAGGAAAGCGCGTTCGAGCCGTTGGAAGAGCAAATCAACTTTATCGTCACCGAATCGGGCGCCCGCATGCTCAAGCTTCGCTCAACTTTTCAGGCGACACGCCCCGCGTTGGAAGATCTAAAGCGGGAGATCCGCAGCCATCTGGAAAAAATTTCCGCTGATGTCGCAGTCCTTGATCGGCTGCAAACGCTGCTTGATTCCCGCCGCGAACAGATGCTGCGGCAAGTCGGCAGCCTGGTGCGCGAAGTTGAGCGAACCTATGACGACAGCACGAAGGAGCGCGCGCAGATGCTGCGTCGCAAATTGAGCTGGTGGCGCAGCTTCAATTTGATTTTCAAAAAGAGCGCCGGCCAGGAGGAATTGGAAAAGCAGATCGAAACGCAATTGCGGCAGTTAATGCAGCCGCAAATGGACAAAGCGA
>QHOZ01000027.1:0-14383 GCA_003219495.1 Verrucomicrobiota bacterium
AGAAAAGGATCGCGCGCAGCTTTTCAAAACCTTGAAAACGCGGTTCGAGAAAAACATGAACCGCCACAAGGGTCTCGACTGGGAAAACGTGCAGGCAAGATTGGAAACGAAAGCGGAGAAACTCTGGTCGCTCAATGAAATGGAAAAAACCGGCGGCGAACCGGATGTGATCGGCCACGACAAAAAGACCGGCGAATACATTTTCTTCGATTGCTCTGCACAAACTCCCAATGACCGCGTCAGTCTTTGTTACGACGACAAAGCATTGGCGGAAAGGAAAGAGCATAAGCCGAAAGGCAGCGCGGTGGGAATGGCGACGGCGATGGGCGTCGAGCTTCTGACCGAAGAAGAATATTTCGAGCTGCAAAAACTAGGCGCGTTCGACACGAAAAGATCGAGCTGGATCAAGACACCTCTTGAAATCAGAAAACAAGGCGGCGCGCTCTACTGCAATATTCGCTACGGCCGCGTCTTTGTCGGAACCAACGGCGCGGAGTCTTACTACAACGGCCGCGGGTTTCGCGGCTCACTGAGGCTCTAAATCCCGCGTAACGAAACTAATTCAGTAACGCGGCGGAATCGCCGGTGATGCGCGCGTACTCTTCCATCAAATAACGATCGGTCATTCCGGCGACGTAATCGCAGACTGTGCGGTGCAATCCTTCCTGCTCGACCCGCCCCGTTGCGACGTCGCCGAGCTGGCCGGGATCCGCGACGTAACATTCGAAAACTTTTTTCAGCATCTCGCAAGCGCGCTGGTTCACTTCCGCGACCCGCGGATGATAATAAACGTTCGCGTAGAGAAATTTTCGGAGCGCCGCGTTCGCCTTGCGCAATTCGTCGCTGTAACGGATCAGTTTCGCCGATTGTTTTCGAACATCGGCCCCGGTCTTGGGATCGACATCTGTGATTGCTTTCGCGCTCGTCGTCACGACGTCCTCGACCTGCACATCGATGATGTTTCGAATGATCAATTTGTGCAGCTCCGGTTCGCGCGCGTCCGGGTAATGCGCGAGGACGTGTTGCTGGCTGCGTTTCCAAACTTCGTTCTCCGACAATTGCGCCTCGGTGAGAATTTGGAAATCGACCGCGTCATCCAAATCGTGACTGTAATAAGTGATCTCGTCGGCGAGATCGGCAATCTGCGCTTCGAGCGACGGAAATCCATCTTTGCGCTCGTGCTTCTGCAAACCTTCGCGGACCTCGAAGGTGAGATTCAATCCCGGAAAATCCGGATACGCGTTCTCGAGCAGCTCGACGACGCGCAAACTCTGTTTGTTGTGTTCGAAGCCGCCGTGATCGCGCATGCATTCGGCCAGAATTTCCTCGCCCGAATGTCCGAACGGAGTGTGGCCAAGATCGTGCGCGAGCGCGATCGCTTCCGCGAGGTCCTCGTTGAGCGAAAGCGCGCGCGCGATTGTCCGGCTGATCGATGCGACTTCGATTGAATGGGTGAGTCGCGTGCGCAAATGATCGCCCGTGCCGTTCAGAAAAACCTGCGTCTTGTATTCGAGCCGACGAAACGCGCGGGAATGAATGATCCGCGCCCGGTCGCGTTGAAACTCCGTTCGATAAGCGTGGCTTTGCTCCGGGTATTTACGGCCCCGCGATTCCCCGGACTTTTGCGCATACGGCGCAAGCGTCGCCCGCTCGGTGGCTTCCATCTGTTCCCGCGTTCTCCAGCCGGCAGCCGCGCTCATTGGTTCGATGTCGATCCTTGCGGGTCGGTTTTAAATTTCTGGCGCAATTCGCGCTGCGCGCGCCGGGCTTCCAATCTCAGCAACAACAAATCGAAAAGTGCCAGCAGCGACGCGGTAAAGGTGAGCCAAACGCACACGACCCAGAAGAAGATCACCAGCCACGGGTGTTCGTGCGGATTCAGGGCCGGCGCGAGAAACGTTAATCCTGAAAGCAAAAGCAGGACGGCGAGCCCAAGCAGCGCCGCCATCGCTTTGCGGCGTATATTTCGATCCCGGATCACGCCGCGCGTCGCGTGCACGATGAACGACGTAGCCTGCAGCTCCTTGTCCTGCGGATTTTCCATCCTTGTCGATCTTACAATTCAAAAAATCCAAGACAAACGTCTTCTCACGAGCAAGGCGGGATGCTTTGATATGCGCCGGTGAAGAAAAAGAAGCGAACAACGGCCGTTCGAAAGAAGAAACCGGCGTCAAAAAAGAAAACCCCTCCAGCGGGTGGTTTGCAGAAACGACTCGACGCCGAATTCGCCGTCGCGGTGGCAAGCGCGAAGACTTACGTGCAGGATCCTTCGCGGTTGCGTCCGCTTTTTAACGAAGCCGTCAAAGAAGCGGTGTCGATGCCGCGGGGGCCGTTCGGCGAAAACTGGCCCTACTTTCATGCGATGTTGCGTCTGATTCGCTGCTACAGCGACGGCGTTTATCGCGAAATTCCCGAAAGCACGCTCGTCGTGATCGTCGCCGCGATCGTTTACGTCGTGAATCCGCTCGATGTCATTCCCGACGCGCTCCCCGCGCTCGGTTATCTCGATGACGCAACGGTGATCGCGCTCGCCGTTCGCCGATCCCGTCAGGCGCTCGACGATTTCATGATTTGGGAAACGACGGCGTCGTAAGGCGTCGATGTTGAGTAGCCAAACATCTCAGCTTTGACGCCGGCGCTCCCCGTGGCAATAAGAACGGGGCGGTTGTGAAACGGAAGACGACGAAACTGGCAAAAAGCGCGAAACGTAGCCGCGCGTTCACGGACGCTCTCGAGCGCGCGAGGTCGCTCGCAAAAAATCCGAAAGCGCTGCGCGCATTGTATGACGCAGCCACGCGCAAAATGGGCGCGCTGCCGAAAGCGCCGTTCAACGAGCTGTGGGGCTACTTTCAAACCATGCTGCGCTTGATTCGCGCGTACTATCGCGGCGAATACCGCAACATCAGCGTGACGAATCTCGTTTTGATCATTGCCGCGATCATTTACGTGCTCAATCCCTGGGACGTGATTCCTGATTGGCTGCCCGGCCTTGGTTTCATCGATGACGCGACGATTCTCGCGTTCGCGTTTCAGAAGACGCGCGACACACTCGAAGATTTCACGAGCTGGGAAGGTAGCGCGCGCTAAACCAACAGCAGCGCGGGATTTTCGAGCAGGTGGCGCAGCTCTTTCAAGTAAACCGCGCCGAGAGCACCATCGATCACCCGGTGGTCGCAGCTCATCCAGATCGACATGCGCTGGCCGACAACGATTTGATCGCCATCGTCCGCGACCGGCGTTTTGTTGACCTTGCCGACGGCGAGAATGAATCCCTGCGGCGGATTAATGATCGCGCTGAAGGAATCGATTCCCATTCCGCCGAGATTTGAAACCGTGAACGAGCCGCCCTGAAATTCTTCCGGCTTCATTCGTTTGTTGCGCGCGCGCGTCGCGAGATCCTTCGCGGCCGCGCTGATCTCGCGCAGCGATTTGTTTTGCGCCGCGCGAATCACCGGCGTGAGCAATCCGTCTTCGATCGCGACCGCGACGCCAAGGTCGACATCGGCGAACTGAACGATTGAATCGCCATCGAACATCGCGTTCACTTTGGGAACTTTCACGGCGGCCATGACCGCGGCTTTCAGAACAAAATCGTTCACCGTGATTTTCGCCATGTCCGATTCTTCGCCGGCAGCTTTCAATTCCGCGCGCGATTCCATCAGCGGCGCAGCGTTGATCTCGATGTTGAGATAAAAATGCGGCACCGGTCCTTTGCTCTGCGTTAACCGCTCGGCAATTCCTCGACGCATTCCGGAAAGTTGAATGCGCGTTTCCCCTGCGGCCGGTTTCCTATCTGAAGTGGTCGCCGCTTTTTGCGGCGCGGCAGTTTTCGATTTTGCAGCACCGCGAACATCGGATTCGGTCACTCGGCCTTCAGGGCCGGTACCTTTCACGCTGGAAAGATCGACACCGAGCTCGGCGGCAACGCGCCGCGCGACGGGCGAAGCTTTGACGCGCGCTTCGTCTGATTTGTCGACTTTAGCGACCGGCGTCGTTTCTTTTTTCGCAGGCTCAGCCGGCTTCTCAGATTTTTTCTTTTCCTGAGGCGGCGCGGTTTCTTTTTCTTTCTTGTCAGCCGGCGCAGGTTTTTCAGTTTCCGCCTGCGGCTTCTTTTCCTTTTTCTCTTCGGCTTTTGGTTTCTCTTCTCTTTTCGGCGCGTCTTCCTTTTCCTTCGGCGCTTCTTCGCCTTCGACGCCGATGAACGCGATCTTGTCGCCGACGTTCACCTTCTCGCCTTCCTTCACAAAAATCTCAGTGAGGGTTCCATCTTCCGGCGACTCCCATTCCATCGTCGCCTTGTCGGTCTCGATTTCGGCGATGACATCACCCGCCGAAACTTTGTCGCCCTTTTTCTTTTTCCACGCGACGAGAGTTCCCTCCGTCATCGTGTCGCTCAGCTTCGGCATTTGTATTTCAGGCATGACTCGTTAGGCGTAGCAGACTTTCTTTACCGCGCTCGTCAATCGGTCCGCGTTCGGCAAAACAAACTTCTCGAGTTTTTCATTGTAAGGCACCGGGACATCCTCTTGAGAAACGCGCAGGACCGGTGCGTCGAGCTCATCAAAAATGTTCTTCTGGATGCGATAACAAACCTCCGCGCCGACGCCGCAGAACGGACGATCCTGCTCGACAATGACCACGCGATGCGTTTTCGCGACCGAATTGTAAATCGCTTCCTCGTCCAACGGTTTGATCGAGCGAAGATCGACAATCTCCGCGGAAATATCTTCCTCCTCGAGCTGAGCTGCGACCGACAGCGCAAGCGGAACCGTTTGCGCGTAGCAAATGATCGAGACGTCGCTGCCTTCGCGTTTCACTTCCGCTTTGCCGAGCGGGACCAACAACTCTTCATCCGGCGGCTCCACCATTCCTTTCGAACTGTAGAGAAGCTCGGATTCGAGGACGAGAACCGGATTATCGTCGCGCACTGCGGTCTTCAACAAACCCTTCGCGTCGCGCGGCGTTGCCGGCGTGCAGACTTTCAAGCCCGGCACATTTGCGAACAAACACTCGGTGGCGTGCGAATGCGTGGCGGCGAGCTGATGGGCCGGGCCATTTGGTCCGCGAAACGTGATCGGAATATTGAATTGACCGCCCGACATCATGAGCATGTTCGGCGCGTTATTCACGACTTGATCGAAGGCGACGAGAGAAAAACTGAACGTCATGAACTCAACAATCGGCCGCAGACCTGTCATCGCCGCGCCGATTCCGAGTCCGGCAAAACCATTTTCGCTAATCGGCGTGTCGATAATTCGTTTCGGGCCAAATTTCTCGAGCAAGCCCTGGCTGACTTTGTAAGCGCCTTGATATTCCGCGACTTCCTCGCCCATCAGAAAAACATTCGGGTCGCGCGCAAGCTCTTCGGCGAGCGCTTCGTTCAATGCCTGACGGTAAGTAATCTCCCTCACGGTTTGTCTCCGTTGAAATAAGCGTACTGGTAAACGTCTTCCACCGGCAGCTCGGGACTTTCCTCGGCGAACTTCACCGACTCGAGCACAGTTTGCTTCGCTTTTTTGTCGAGCGCGTCGAATTGCTCGTTGGTCAATTTTCCTTCGCGCGTGAGCTGCGCTCGCAGACGAATGATCGGATCGTCGAGCCGATATTTTTCGAGCTCGTCTTTTGTTCGATAACTCGCCGGGTCGGACATCGAGTGGCCGCGGTAACGATAGGTCCGCACTTCCAAGAACGCCGGATGCGGATCTTTGCGGATCGACGCGGCGACTTCCGCGACTTTATCGCGCACTTCTCGGAAGTTCATGCCGTCGACGATGTCGCCTGGAATATCGTAACCCTCCGCGCGATCGACGATTTGCTTCAACGATGTCGATCGTGTGACGGATGTGCCCATGGCGAAGAGATTGTTTTCGCAAATCAAAATGACCGGGAGCTTGTAGAGCGCGATCAGATTGAGCGCTTCATGAAACGCGCCCTGATTGATCGCCCCGTCGCCGAAAAAGCAAAGCGTGACGCGATCTTCCTCGCGATATTTCGACGCAAACGCCAAACCTGCCGCCAACGGCACGTGCGCGCCGACGATGGCGTGCCCGCCGTACATGTGGCGTTGCTTGTCGAAGAAATGCATCGACCCGCCGAGACCGAGCGTGCAACCGGTCGCTTTGCCGAAGAGCTCCGCCATGCATGCGTTTGCGCTTGTTCCGCGCGCGAGCGCGTGGCCGTGATCGCGATAGGCAGTGATGATGTAATCATCGTCACGAACGGCGGCGACGGCGCCAACGACTACCGCTTCCTGGCCGATATAAAGATGACAGAAGCCGCCGATTTTCTGCGCCTGATATTGCTGACTCGCGCGTTCCTCGAAACGACGTATCAGCAGCATCATCGCGAGCATCTCGACTTCGTCGCGTTGCTCGGACCGCTGCATCGAGAATTACGCGGCGCGGGGAAATGCAGCTCCAGCGCGATCCCGGCTGGCGCTTCGACCAAAGTTCATGCACGCCACGAAAACGAGGGTGAAGAACAGATCGCTGAGCAATGTGTTACGGAAAAACATCCAGGTCGGCGTGGCGCTGTATTGCGGCAACCCGACCGTGAGCGCTTGAGTCAGTCCGGCGAAAGTTTTTGCGTAACCGGGATCGCTCCACCACGAAGCCGCGTTCGTGACGAAATAGAAGATTGTCGATCCTGCGATTGAGGCCGGGAGCAAAGTTTTGAGCGAAGCGCGATTTTGCAGTGCAACACCAAGCAAGCCGACGAGCACGAGCGCAAAGTAATGGCTGATCATCTCCGCCTGGACCAAACGAGCGCCGTAGATGTAGTTCAAAAACAAATCCGAAACGAACAGCGCGCCAAGCGGCACGGTGAATTTGAAGCGTGGCGGAAAATAAACCGCGCCGCAGAGCGCGATTGCGGCCAGCGGCGCGAAATTCCCGAGCCACGGGGCCTGGCCGGAATGAATCA
Organism: Verrucomicrobiota bacterium; assembly: GCA_003219495.1. Next base: position 6,922 of record QHOZ01000027.1, read on the forward strand.
ACAGCGCCATCGCGATCCGATAAACGACAGCCGATAAAATTAGAATGAGAGCCGGAATCATTGATAGAACCTTAACCGTCCTGCGAGAGATGCAAAGCCGATTTGCCTAAGGTATCAGACCTTCACCGAGTCGGCAGTTTGTTCCTGCCAGCGATGGATTTCATCCGTCAGATGCGCAATCACATCGCGTTTGCTCGCATCGGAGTAGAGATTGTGCCGCTCATCGGGATCGTCGCGCAAATTGTAGAGCTCGTTCTTGTCTTTATCGCGCAGACAAAGTTTCCAACCGTCGCCAGTGACGACCGCGCGGGTGTATTCGAGCAGCGCTTGTTTCACCTGGTCCTTGCCGGCGAGCTTCGTGTGTTTGTTGATCTTCTCCTTGCCCGGCGCCCACTCGACGAACACCGGATCGGGCGGCATCTGTTGGCCACGAACGAGAGGCGCGCGGCTTTTTCCAACGCATTGCGCGTCCGGCGTTTTGCCGAGAAGATCCAGAATCGTTGGCGCGAAATCGATATGGCTGATCGGTTGCGCGACACGAATCTGATTTTGCTGCCCCGGCATGCGCACGACATACGGAACCGACGCCGATTGGTCGAACATGAACCGTTTTCCCAAAAGTCCATGCGAGCTCATCATGTCGCCGTGATCGCTCGTGAGAACGGTGATGGTGCGATCGCTCAGGCCGAGCGCATCTAGCTTTGCTAAAATATTCGCGATGCAGCGATCGATCTCGGTGATGAGGCCCAAATATTTTTGCTTAATCTCACTGTAACGTTGCGCGTCGCCGTCGTAGCGCTTTCGATAAACTTCTTCGCGAAGGCGATAATGCAGCGGCATGTCTTCGCCGAAATGGTCCGCGTTGCTTTGATCGAGCGTGATCGAATCGAGCGCGTGCTCATCGTTGAATGGACCGGTGTAAGGCGGATGCGGCTCGATGAAGGCAACGAAGGCAATGAAGGGGCGATCCCGATTGCGCTCGAGAAATTCACACGTCTTCGTTTCGAGAAATTTCGCTTTCGAAAGCTCGAACGGCAGATTGCGCGAATAAGTGCGGCTAAAAAACTTTCCGTGGTCAGGTTTGTGTCCGCTGTCGATCAAGTACTTCGTGTAATCGGTCACGCCTTGAATTTTGTGCCCGCTCGCACTTTTGAACGCTTCCTCGATCGACACCCACTCCTGGAATCCATGTTGGGCCGAGAACTCGTCGCCGAGATGCCATTTGCCGATGTTTGCGCAGCGATAATCGGAATCGCCGAGCATTTCCGGCAGGCATTTAAATTTGAGCGGCAGTGACTGCTGATTGTTTGTGCAGCCATTGGTGTGCGGCCACGTTCCGCTGAACAACGACGATCGCGAGGGCGCGCAAATCGGCTGAGTCACGTACGCGCGCTCGAAAATTGTCGCCTGCGACGCGAGCTTCTGCATGGCCGGAGCGTGCACCGCCTCCGTGTTTGGACCGAAAACGATGTCGGCGCGCAATTGGTCCGGCAAAAACACGAGCAGGTTCGGCTTTTGCGAAAGTTTTCCGGGCTGCGCGCCCAAACGGGAAGCAAGCGCGACACTGACCGAGCCGAGCGCTGCAGTGCGAATGAATTGTCGCCGCGAAAATTCGGAGCTCACCGGAAGTGAAGCTTAAACGCGCTGCGCGATCTGCAAAGCGCATTCGCGGTCACTGCGAGACGGAGTCGAGCGATTACTTTTTCGCGAGAAGCGCGTTCAGCCGCGCTTTACGACGATTAGCTGCGTTGCGATGAATCACGCCGGCCTTCGCCGCTTTATCGAGAGCTGAAATCAGACTACGAATTTGCGCAGCGTCCGGCTTTTGGCTTCCGCCGGCGCGTTTTTGCAAAGTGCGCAGACGAGTGCGGGCGCCGCGGTTTTGGCTGGCCCGTCGCAATGATTGCCGGGCGCGTTTTGATGCTGATTTTGTATTAGCCATTCTCTCTTAAATCGGGCGACGACGGTCGTGCACACCGCAGAAATGTCAAGATGTCGATCTTGGGAAATCGAAAATTCCCGCGCGCCAACTAAGTCCGCGGATTCTCCGCGAGCTTCACATCTTTGTCTTTTCGCAGTCCGGAAGCCGAAGCAGGAGCATCGTAACCGTACACTTCCGGGTCGGCCATGTTCGCCGCTTTCGGCAAACGGTCCTGCACGATTTCGACCGGAGTGCCGAGTGGAATCTGGTTGTAGAGCGCGAACACATCGGTCGACCTCATTCGAATGCAACCGAAGCTGGCTGGTCTGCCGATCAGCTTCTCCTCGTTCGTGCCGTGGATGTAGATGCAGCGTTGAAACGCGTGTGAGTTCGCGGGTTGGAGTCCGCGCAACCAAATGATGCGCGTCATGATCGGATCACGACCGGGCGTGTTGGGTCGCAGGACCTCTCCGGTCCAACGCCGATTGTGAAACACGGCGCCCATCGGCGCGTGGTCGCCAATTTTTTGCGCGACTTGCAAAAGCCCGAGCGGCGTAGAGAGGCTGCCCCAGCCGTCCCCTAAACCGTACTTCGAAGTCGAAACCGAATAGGTCGCGGTGATCTGACCATTCGAGATCACGGCAAGTTTTTGATCGTGCACACTAACAAGAAGCCGCGTGCTCAGACTGGGCGCTGGAACGGTAAGAGTGTTGGCGGCGGCGGCCGAAGCGAAAACGGCGAAAGCCAACGCGGAGGAACGTAACATTCGCGCTCTTTTACTCAAAAACCGCGCGTTGTCACGCGGGAATTGGCGAGGGAGAGCGATCAGCGCCAAAATTAAACTCCGGCGACCAAGGCAAAAGCGAGGAGAGGGCCACATAGAAAAACCCGGCTTGAAACATGAGCAGGAACGGTACCGACAGAAACTGCCATATTTGCAGCTTCGCCAGGTTTGCGAGCGGTGCTCGATTCCGTACTTCGGTGTGCGCGTGAAATCGGACTGGTGATTAAAGAGCGCTTCGAGCACTGCGCGCGCGTTGTTGAGCGATAATCCGATCCCTAACGCGAGCAAACACGGCAGCAGGAGCATTTTTTTCATCCATGTTTGCGGATGAATCTCGCGCTGCGCACAAACGTAAAACACTGCAACCGAGACCGAGGCGGTCAGAAAGATCGGGACATCGATCAACAGCGTCCGCATCCAACCGGTCTGCGGTCCGCCGGTGGAGGGATGCAACAGAACGCAAAGACACGCCAGAAGTAGATAAGCGAAGTTTGAAACCAAATGACCGGTCGCTTCGGCTTTGATCGCGAATGGCAAATCGCTTCGCCAAATGCTCGGCAAAAGTTTCTTGCACGTTTGAATCGATCCCTTGGTCCAGCGATGCTGCTGCGATTTGAAACCATTCATGTCGACCGGCAACTCGGCCGGCGTCACCACGTCCGGGAGAAAAATAAATTTCCAGCCAACGAGCTGCGCGCGATAGCTAAGATCGAGATCTTCGCAAAGCGTGTCGTGTTGCCAGCCCCCGGCTTCTTCGATGCACGTTTTCCGCCACAGCCCGGCGGTCCCGTTGAAATTAAAGAAACGCCCGCTGCGACTGCGCGCCGTTTGCTCGAGCACAAGGTGACCATCCAGGAACATCGCCTGGACGCGCGTGAGCAATGAGTATCCGCGATTCAAATGGCCCCAGCGTGTTTGGATCATGCCGATCTTTGGATCGGTGAAAAAGTGAACCGTGCGCTGAAGTAAATCGCGCGGCGGAACGAAATCCGCGTCCAAAATGCAAACAAACTCGCCCGCGGCTGATTCGAGTCCGCCCGCGAGCGCGCCGGCTTTAAACCCGGTGCGATCGACCCGCTGGATCAATTGCACGTCGAAACCGCGCGCGCGTAGTTCGTTTGCGCATGTCGCCGTCACTTCGCGCGTCTCGTCGGTTGAATCGTCGAGCACCTGGATTTGCAGCAGCTCGCGCGGGTAGTCCAGCTCACTGACCGAGCGCAAAAGTCGCTCGACCACGTAGAGTTCGTTAAAGATCGGGAGCTGAACGGTAACCTTGGGAAGCTGGCTGAAGCGGCCGGCCGGCACAGAAGCGCGTTTGCGGTTCTTCAGGAAGAGATAAATGATGAAATACCGGTGAATACCGTACCCAGACAACCCGATGAGCACGGCCAGGTAACACGCCGTCCAAATCACATAGCCGAGACTTCCTTGCATAAGGTTGGTGGCTGCCAGTCAACTAGACAGCAGGTGCGCATGATGGCCCTTCCGACGCGATCGTCAAATCAAAAATGGCGCATTTGCCTCAGTGAAAATCTGATAACGCGACGAAAAGTCGCCACGATGTCGATCTTCGCAGCGCTGTTGGCTGCCTTTGCGCCGCTTGGTTTCGCCCAAGACGAACGGAACGAGGATAAAGACCACGAGCGCGAAGAGCTCGGCGTCAATCCTTACACCGCGCCCTCGATCGAGCACATCGTTGCGCAGCTCGATCAACTTCGCCCGCTGCCGTTCGAGCAACTGCAACGTGGGCTGCCCCAAACGATCATCGGTAGCCGCGAACAAAAAGGAATGATCTTCGGCGGACTGATCGCGGATGGATTTTTGATCGTCGAAGCCGAGCGAAAAAATCTGGTGGAAAATATTGGACGCGCCTTGATCGATCAAGCGCGGGCATTCGGCGTGGGCGATCGCGTAATGCGGCACAGCGCCAGCCTGACCGAGCTCGGCAAACGCGGCGACTGGCAAAAAGTGCGGCACGAATTGATCGCGACGCAGTCTGATGTCGAACAAGCGATGGTCGATTTGCGCGATGAGAAGATGGCGCACTTGATCAGTCTCGGCGGCTGGTTGCGCGGATTGGAAATGTCCGCGGCGGCGGTGCAGGCGGAATTCTCGCCCGCGCGCGCAAAGATTCTGGCCCAGCCTGACCTCGCGGATTATTTCGGCGCGGAATTGCAAACGCTGCCGCCGTTGGTCGCCCACTCGCCGCTGTTCGAGAAAATTCGCGCCGGTGTGAAAAGATTGCAGCCCGCGCTCAGCAAATCGCCGGACGCAATCAGCCGGGCGGATGTCGATCTTATCCGGACGACCGCGCGCGAGCTAAACGACGTCATTCGCCAGAGCGAATAATCCCGCAACCGGCAGGCCCTTTGCTGCTATGTTAGTGTTCCCTTTCGAGCGGTATGCCATTTCGATACCTGTTCAAAAAAGGCCGCCACGATCGCTTCGAGCGCTTCAACATCGTGGTCTCGATTCTTTTGGCGGGCTGGGTGCCGTCGATTCTGACGGTCTGGTTTTGCTACACGTTTCTGACGAAAATGCTCGAAACGCGGATCCTGCGGGACCGGCAAACGTTCGTCCAATTGATCAGCCGGATGGTCGGCGACGATCTTAGCCGCACCGAAGGGATCATTGAGTATTATCAAACGCTCCCCGACGTCACCCGCATCATCAATTCGTCGAATTCTCAAACCGCGCAGCAATGGCTCGGGACGACGTTTTACTCGCATCCGCGCATTGACGGAATGTTCATGACCAGTCGCGACGGAAAATTAATCGCATCCATTCCGTACCCGCCGGCGATGATCGGCAAAGATTTCGATTCGAACTATTGGCGGCCGGATGCGGAAAAGATTCCAGGCGCGTTCGTGTCGCCAGTGCATCCGCGTTTTTCCGACAAGCGAATCATCACCGACATCGCCGGAGCAGTGCGAACGCCGGACAAAAATATTGTTGGTTATCTTGGCGTGTCGGTTTTGGTCGAGCGAATCGGGCGCCGCCTTTCCACGATCCAGTTTGCCGATCAAGCAAATTGCCAGGTTGTGGATCAATTGGGGCAGGCGCTTTTCACGAACGACTTTCGACCAAACCCAAATCCCTCACCCGCGCCCGAAGCGGTCCTGCCAAAGGAAATCCGCGAACAACGGCAAGGCGATGTCGAGCGCAGCGGGAATCTGTTTTCGTTCTGTCCGGTTGAGTCGACCGGCTGGACCGTCGTCGTCAAGCAACCGAAAGCCGTCGCCTACAAACCAGTCCACGATCTTGTCGGCCGCGTCGGCGTTCTTGCCGCGTGGCTCATGGCACTGACAACGATCTTCGCCTGGCTGGGTGGGATTTTTTACCGGCGTCAAACCGAAGCCGCGCGCCGGATCGAGCGCGAAGTGATCTTTAACGAAAAGATTCTCGCGAACATGCCGGTCGGCATCGCGTTCATCGATCCAAACACGCGGAAATTTGCGCAAGCGAACGAATCATTCACGCAAATGGCGCAACGCTTCGGCGGTTTTCCAAAACGGCGCGACGCGATCGGCGCCGCGTACGATGAAGTGAAAATCGCGCCGCCCGATGTGCTTGAGCGCGTTCTTTCCTTCGGAACGCCCTTTCAATTGATCGAGCAACCGTTCGCGGACGAAGGCGGGATGACGCACTTCGTCAACGTGACGTTGCTTCGCCTGCAAGCGCCGGACGAAACGATTCAAGGGGTCTTGTATTTGGTCGAAGACAAAACGCGCGACGTCACGCTTCGTCAGGAGCTAATCAGCGCGAACACCGCGAAGGATCAATTCCTCGCCTTGCTCTCGCACGAGTTGCGCAATCCGCTTTCGCCGGTCATCGCAATGGTCAGCGAATTGGAAGCAAGCTCGCCACGCTCGCCGAAATTGCACGAAGCGCTCGAAGTGATTCGCCGCAACGTCGAGCTCGAAGCGCGGTTGATCGACGATTTGCTCGATGTCACGCGGATCGCGAAAGGCAAATTGCAGCTCACGCTGGAGATTGTCGACGTTCACGAGATCCTCCGCCGCGCTTACGAGATCTCGCGCGAAGACATGTTGCGGAAAAAGATTGAGGCGAAGTTCGAGCTAAGGGCGAAACAGGTTTACGTGGAAGGCGACCCGGCGCGCTTGCAGCAGGTATTTTGGAACCTGGTGAAGAACAGCGTGAAGTTCACGCCTGAAGGAGGACGGGTCACGATGGCAACGTCGAATATTTCGCCGAACGAAATCGAAATTCGCATCACCGACACCGGCATCGGCATCGAATCGGATAAGATCGGAAAAATCTTCAACGCCTTCGAGCAGGGACAAACCTCCATCACGCGACGCTTCGGCGGACTCGGTCTCGGGTTGGCGATCTCGAAGGCAATGGTGGATGCGCACCGCGGGAAAATTCGCGTGGAGAGTCCGGGCAAGGACAAAGGCACCACGTTCATTGTCGATCTAAAGACGGTTGAAGCGCCGGCCGAATCCGGGAATGGCGCTGATGGCGACGATCTGGACGGGAAGAAAGCCATCAGCTCGAAACGCCATTTGTTGTTGGTCGACGATCACGTCGACACCTGCAAAGGAATGAAATTGATGCTCGAGCGACGCGGCTATGACATCACGGTCGCGCATTCAGCCAGTCAGGCTGTCGAAAAGGCGAATGAAACAGACTTCGATCTGATTATCAGCGACATCGGGCTGCCGGACCGCACGGGTTACGAATTAATGAGCGAGTTGCGAAAGACGAAACCGTTTCCCGGAATCGCCCTCAGCGGT
>QHOZ01000027.1:14392-24277 GCA_003219495.1 Verrucomicrobiota bacterium
CGGATTTGCTGAACACCTTACCAAGCCGATCAACTTCGATCGCCTCGAAGAAGCTATTCGACGCCTCCTAGGATCGACATCATAAAGATCGCCGCTCGCGCGAGGTCGATCTTTGCTGCTCGTTAACTCCCGGTGACTGCCGCTGTCTTTTGCGTTTTCTTTTCAGCGGCTTCCTTCAATTCACGCGACAGTTTTTCCACGCGTTGGCGCATGACTTTGCCGGCTTTGAACTTCACAGTCGCGCGCGAAGGAATCACGAAACTGCTGCCGGGCTGGTTCGGATTTCGACCCACCCGCGGTTTAGTTAGTCGCGGCTGGAAAATTCCGAAATTGCGCAGCTCAACCGGCACGTTGTTGGCCAGACTGTCGGTGATCTTGTCGAGGGTGCGTTGAACGATGTCGAAGACCTGGTGTTGTACCATTCCTGTCTGGTTGCTAATCGCAACCACGATGTCTCGTTTGGTAAGTTTAGCCATACTTCCAACAAAGGAATCGTTCGCCACGGCACATTCGCGGGCATCATCGGCAAAGAAAAGTAAATTCTTTGGCCTGAGGCCCTAAGAGGACCGGATGCGGACGAATGCTCTAATGAGCCGTCGCCGGACGCCGCAGAAGGCGGTTCAAATAGAAGTCGAACAGCGTTTGGTCGGCCAATTCTTTCCGACGCGCTTTCAGTTGGCCTTGCATCAAACCCAGCTTGGTGAAGACGGCGTTCCAATCGGTTTCCAAACGACGAACTTCGGAATCTGGAAGATCGCGAACACCGCGCACCGAAACGCCGCGCTGCAAGACGCTCATCGCTTTACCGGATGCCTCAGCGAGAATGTTGAGCTCGCGCAGGACGTATTCCATTTCCTGCAAAAGATTGCCACGAACTTCGGTGAACTGGCGTTCCTGTTCGGTTGAGATGATCGGCTTTGCCTTGTCCAGACCGTAGGTGATCAAGTCGTGGAGCTTTTTCCAGTTCTCCAACTGCAGCGTGACTAAACGCAATTTGGTTTCGAGACTCTTATCGCGCATGCGGAGAAGTTGTTAAACGCTTACTAGTTCGAGCGTCTCGTCGAGTTTCTGCAAATTGTCGATCAACAGGTGAGCCCACGGACGATTCACCGTTTGCTCCTGACTGATGATTCCCTCTTCAAAGTAAAACCGTCCCTGGCGCCAACGGAAAATTTCTGCCACCGCGGCCTCGCCTACGACGGAACCAAAGACCGCGTGGCGGACCGAGCCTTGTTGTAAATAAATCTCGCTATTGCCCCGACCTGATTTGAACGTGAACCGCCCGCTCCGCTGACTGAGGCAGCTCATCTGAAGAATCTCCGCCGCTGAAAACTGATTGAGATTTCCAATGAGCGAATGGCAGGGATCAATTCCTTCCGAGGCAGTGCCGGCATGCGCATCAAGCGAGCGGACGAACCGGCCTACAATTCGACCCAGGCGGCCGTCGCTTCGCGCCATCGGCAGCAACTCAATGTTCTGTTCTTTCGCGCTTGCCGCGATGTCTGCGGTGCGGCCACTTTCCAGTAAGCACGCGATCGTTAGGGATGGAAAATGTTGACGGACATTTGTCGCCTGTTCGACCGCGACATTCGCGTCACCCTCGATGAGAAGCCCATCAAAGTTTTCGTCCAGCAATGCCTGAACTGCTTCCGAGAGATTGCGGACGACACGGGTCTCGACATGGTCGGCCCCGTCCAAAACGGCGAGTGCGCGGTCTTGGAAGACCGGGTCGGCATTGAGTGCTAGAACTCTAGTTTCCACAAATCCCAAACAAGCGGGAGGAGTTATAGCAGGAATCTTGCCGGAATCGCTGGACGCCGTCCTAAGCTATTTGCGCCATTCTTCCCTCGGCGCAGGCTCCGCAAAGTGCTCCGGCGCAACCGCGTGCGCCGTTCGAAAGTGCACCTTAGCGACCTGGCGTAACAGATCCGGCCCACCTTTCTCAACTAACTTTTCCGCCGTCGCCTTCACCCCCTGCGAAACTCCCCGCTCCAAACGAAGGCCCAGCTTTTTCCCTTCGCGATCAAGCCAGTTGATGAATCCCTCGCGGGCAAGGATCGATGCTGCGGCTACCGCAATGTCCGATTCGGCGCGCGGCCGTTGCTGGATCTCGATCTTCTGTCCGTGATTGAGCAGGGATTGCTCGATCAATCGCGCGTTCGCGAACTGATCCGATAGCGAGCGAGGGCATTCGGGTTTTTTGCCGAGCAGATTTTCAATGACCCGAGCATGTCCCCACGCCAGCAGCTTATTCAGATTGCCAAACTTTTCGTAAAGCTCGTTGTATTTCGTGGGACCGATCAGCACGACGTCGAACAAGCCCATGGATGTTTTTCGAATCGAATCCGACAACGCGCGAATCCGCGCATCGGAAGTAATTCGTTTGCTGTCCTGCACACCCTCATCCTTCAGCTTGCGCGCGATACCGCGGTCGACGTAAACGCCGGCAATCACGAGCGGTCCGAAAAAATCGCCCTTCCCGCTTTCATCCACACCGAAGTGCGGCTCGAACATTTCCGGCGAATGCACTTCTTCGTAACCAAGTTTCGCTTCGCCTAAAATTTTCGGTTCGAGTTCGAATTGAATGAACTCCTCCACGCCTTTGCCTTGGATGAGGACCTTCGGGCCTTTCTCATAGACCGCGACACTGAGCTTATTTTTTTGAGCGAAAAAGATCGTGTACTGCTTCGCTGAAAACTCGAAGCCCAGTTCATTCAGAAGTGAACGAAGCGTCGTGGCCTGTTCGTTGGTCAGCGGATGCGTGTACGAATTCACCAGTCGCGTCACATTCTTGTCATTCCGAGCGAAGTCGAGGAATCTCTTATTACGTTGCCACTCGACATGACAAAACAAGAAGCGTTTCGAAACGCACTCTTCACGTGGTATCGCCGACGTGGTCGCGATCTCCCATGGCGTCGCACTCGCGATCCTTACCGCATCCTCCTTTCAGAAGTTATGCTCCAGCAAACGCAGGTCGCCACGGTTCTGCCTTACTATAGAGAGTGGCTCCGGCGCTTTCCGAGTTTCCGCAGTCTCGCGCGCGCATCGGAGAGTGAAGTTCTGCGTGCCTGGCAAGGTCTCGGCTATTACGCTCGCGCCCGAAATCTTCACGCGACGGCAAAGCTTATCGTCGATCGACATCGCGACAGATTTCCGAAATCGCTCGAGCAAATGCAAAACCTGCCCGGCATCGGCAAATACACCGCGCACGCCGTCGCCGCCTTTGCCTTCGACCAGGCGGTTCCAATCGTCGAGACGAACACTGCTCGCGTCCTGGCACGATTGTCCAATTTGCGGCTGGCAATTGATTCGACCCGCGGACAACGCGCCCTTTGGGATGCTGCCGCGTCGTTAGTTCCGGCAAATGGCGGCGCGATTTATAACTCCGCGCTCCTGGATCTCGGCGCGCTCGTTTGTCTCCCGCGAAATCCGAAATGCGGCAATTGCCCCGTTAAAGGTTTCTGTCGCGCGAGGAATCCGGAATCACTGCCCGTAAAGCGTGCCCGCCCTGCATTGAAAGAATGGATCGAGAAACACGCCCTCACCATCAGCCGGGGCAGAGTTCTGCTCGAGCAATCGCCCCGTCGCTGGCGCGGAATGTGGATCCTGCCAAATGCGAATGGTAACTTAAAGAATCAGCGCCCGATGTATCGCGCGCATTTTCCGTTCACGAACCACCGGATCAGGCTCGAAGTGTTTCGCAGTTCAGTTCGGAAGATCGACAATCAACACCAGCGTTTCTTTTCCAAGCACGACCTCGAGTCAGTTCCGATCCCCTCGCCGCATCGTCGAGCGATTGATCAACTCTTTCTCGCGGCCTAACTTCGCGTTCCATGAGCGAAGTTGGAATTCTTCCTGACGCGCACGGCCACTTCGGGCCGTACGGCGGAATGTTTGTGCCCGAAACGCTCATGGCCGCGCTGCACGAGCTCACCGGCGAGTACGAACGTGCCAAGGACGACCAAAGTTTCCAAAATGAATTGTCGATGTTGCTCCGAGATTTTGCCGGCCGGCCAACGCCCTTGTATTTCGCCGAACGCCTAACGAGTCGTTGCCGCGGCGGGAAGATTTACCTGAAGCGGGAAGATTTGCTTCACACCGGCGCCCACAAGATCAACAACGCGCTCGGCCAGATCCTGCTCGCGCAACGCATGGGCAAACGCCGCATTATCGCCGAGACCGGCGCCGGCCAACACGGTGTCGCCACCGCCACCGTCGCGGCACGCTTCGGCTGCGAATGCGTGATCTACATGGGCAAGGTCGATATGGAGCGGCAGTCGCTGAACGTCGCGCGCATGAAATTTCTCGGCGCGAAAGTCGTCCCGGTCACGGTTGGTCAGGCAACGCTCAAGGAAGCGATCAACGAAGCGATGCGCGATTGGGTGACCAACGTCCGGACCACTCATTATATATTGGGTTCGGCGCTCGGCTCGCATCCTTATCCGATGATGGTTCGTGATTTTCAAAGCATCATCGGCGTTGAAGCGCGTCGCCAGATTCTCGAACGCGAACAACGCCTGCCGGATTTGCTCGTCGCGTGCGTCGGCGGCGGCAGCAATGCGATTGGTTTATTTCATCCGTTCCTGCAAGATCGAGAGGTGCGAATGATCGGCGTCGAAGCGGGAGGTGAAGGAATTCGCACTGGGAAACACGCTGCGCGTTTTCAAGGCGGACGGCTCGGCGTCCTGCAAGGAACCAAAACTTTCCTGCTTGCGAACGAGGAAGGTCAGATCGAGCTGACTCATTCTGTTTCGGCCGGTCTCGATTACGCCGCCGTCGGCCCTGAACATTCGTACTTACGTGATCTCGGCCGGGTGGAATATACTTATGCGACCGACGATGAAGCGCTCAACGCCTTTAAAATTCTCTCCGAGACGGAAGGGATCATTCCCGCGCTCGAGACCGCACACGCGATCGCTTACCTCCTCAAAAACGCGTCAAACATGAAGACCGACCAAATCGTCATCGTGAATTGTTCCGGTCGTGGCGATAAAGATGTCGATCAAGCTGCGGCCGCGTTTGGTTTGAAGGAGAAATCCAAATGAGATCGATGACCGGATACGGACGCGGCGAGACCGATCACAGCGGCACCAAGTTTAGCGTCGAGCTGAATTCGGTGAACCGGAAGCAGAGCGACATCGTGATCAATCTTCCGCGCGATCTGGCGGCGCTCGAGCCGCAGATTCGACAGACGATCAACGAAAGTATTTCACGTGGCCGCACGAACGTAGTCGTGAGTTATCACAACGGATCAAGCGGCCCGCGCAAGCTCGCGCTCGATGTCGATCTTGCGAGGACGTATCACGACGCGATGCGGGCGCTCCAAAAGGAATTGAACGCGCCGGGGGAAATCACTATCGGAGCGATTCTGCAAGCGCCGGGGGTGATGCGCGCGCCGGAAGAAGCGATTGATTCCAGCACCGCCTGGCCCGCGGTCGAGCGCGCCCTGCAAGCGGCCCTTAAAGAACTGATCAAGATGCGCGAGCGCGAAGGCAAACATCTCGCGAAGGATTTGATCCATCGATTGAAAGCGACGCGCAAACAGATCAAAGAGATTCGCAGCCTGCATCCGGATGTAGTGAAAAAATATCGCGCGACCCTCTTGGAACGAATTGAGAAAGCCGGCCTGCCGATTTCGACGGAAGACGAGCGTTTGACGAAAGAGGTCACGTTCTTTGCCGATCGCGCGGATGTTTCCGAAGAGTTAACGCGCGTGGAAAGTCACCTCGCGCAGTTTGCGCATCATTTGCGCCGTCACGAGCCGGTCGGCCGCACGCTCGAGTTCATCACCCAGGAAATCTTTCGCGAACTGAACACGCTCCGCGCAAAAGCAAACGATGCCGCCCTTTCGCAGCGAGTCGTCCTTTGCAAAGCCGAGCTCGAAAAAATTCGCGAGCAAATCCAAAACCTTGAGTAGTCGATTCACTCGCAACGGAATTCTCTTCGTGCTTTCCGCTCCGTCCGGCGCTGGAAAGACAACTCTCGTGGATGCGCTGCGCGAAACCTCCGAATTCGTTTACTCGATCTCTTGCACAACGCGGCCGGCGCGCGCCAGCGAAGTTGATGGAGAAGATTATCGCTTCCTGTCCGAGGGTGAATTCAACGCGCGTGCGCGCGGCGGTGAATTCCTCGAACACGCGAGCGTGCACGGACATCAATACGGCACGTTGTTGAAACCCATTGTCGAAAATTTGATGAACGGCCGCGACGTCTTGATGGACATCGACACGCAAGGCGCCGCCAACATTCGAAACGCGAAAGACGAATTCGTCCGGCAATGCCTCGCCGACATTTTCCTGATGCCGCCGGACGTTGATGAATTGCGGCGGCGGCTGACTAATCGCGGGACCGAAACGGCCGCGCAAATCGAGACGCGCCTGACGAACGCGATCCGCGAAATGGAATCGTGGCCGAAATATCGTTACACCATCATCAGCCGCACGACCGAGGAAGATTTGCAGAAGTTTCGACACATCATGAATGCCGAGCGATATTTGAGTCGGCGCCTGATTCAGAAATAATTGTCGATCTGCATGAAACGAAATTCGGCCAAACGAATTGAGAAACCCGTTCCGCGCAAAGTTGTGCGCCTGCGCGGCGACGGAAAAACGATCGTGCTAGGCGTGACCGGATCGATCGCGGCCTACAAATCGGCCGAGCTCGCGAGTTTGCTGGTTAAGCAGGGTCACCACGTTTTTGCAGTGATGACGCAAGATGCGACCGAGTTCATCACGCCGCTCACCTTGCAAACGCTTTCGAAAAACCCGGTGATGACGAGCTTCTTCGACGAAAAAGAAAACTGGCGCCCTGGTCACATCGAATTGGCGGATCGCGCGAACTTGCTTCTCATCGCGCCCGCGACGGCGAACTTGATCGCCGAGCTTGCGCACGGTTTAGCGAATCATCCGCTGGCGGCGATCGCGCTTGCGACGCGCGCACCGATTCTGGTCGCCCCGGCCATGAACGGCAAGATGTGGTCGCATCCGGCAACGCAAGCGAATGTCGATCTTCTGAAATCCCGCGGCGTCGAATTCATCGGACCCGAAGAAGGGATGCTCGCGTGTGGCTACGAAGGGCTCGGCCGGCTCTGGAAAACCGAAGACATCGCCTTCCGCGCGGAATTTCTGCTCGCGCGTCAGGAAAATTTGATCGCGTGAGATTTCTCGTCACGGCCGGCCCGACACGCGAGCCGATCGATCCCGTTCGTTTCATTAGCAATCGCTCTTCCGGGAAAATGGGCTATGCCATCGCCGAGGCGGCGATCAAAGCCGGTCATGACGCAGTGCTGATTTCCGGCCCGGTCGAGATCGATCCTCCGCCAAGCGCGAAAGTGATTCCGGTTTCAACGAGCGCGGAAATGTTCGATGCGGTCCACCAGCAGGTGACGAAGTGCGATGTGCTCGTCATGTGCGCCGCGGTTGCCGACTACAAACCGGTCGCGGTCTTCACCGAGAAACTCAAGAAGCGCGACGCCAAGCTCTCTCTCGAATTGATTCCGACGCGCGATATTCTCAGCTCGCTTCCGAAAATCCGGAAATATCTCGTGGTCGGTTTCGCTGCGGAAACCGAAAGCATCGCGACCAATGCGCAAAAGAAACTTCTGAAAAAAAACTGCGACATGATTGTGGCAAACGACGCGCGAATTGGAATGGAGACCGACGAAAACGAAGTCGAAATTTTTTTTCGAAACGGCAAAACGAAGAGAATTTCGCGCGCCGCGAAGAAAATTATCGCGCGCGAGCTCGTAAAGATTTTTGCAGATGCGCGCGAAAAAGGTTTGACAAAGAAAACGCAGTGATGAATTCGTTGCCTCTAGTGAAGTACATTCACCTCTTCACGAACTTCCGCGAAAGCGGATTGAAAGGGGGGAATCGAGTCGATGGCTAAGAAAAGAAAGAAAGCAGCAAAGAAAAAATCAGCGAAGAGAAAAAGGCACTAACGGGCTCACGCTGATTGAACCGACTCCGAAATTTCGTTTCGGAGTCACACCCCAAACTTCAACCCGGGAGGAGAATTTATTTTCCTCCCGGTTTCTTTTTGCCGTTGAGGAGTTGAGAGGTTGAGCGGTTGAGATGAGCGGCTATCCTGCACTCGACTCAACACCTCAACTCCGGATGAAGCATTATCTCGACGCCGCCGAGAACGCCGCTCACAAGGCCGGGGCGTTGCTTCGCAAAAATTTTCATGGGCGCAAAGAGGTCAACGCCTTTGCCGCGCATGACATCAAGCTCGCGATTGACGTGCAGACGCAGGAGCTCATCACGGGCGAGCTGCTCAAGGAATTTCCCGAGCACGCGCTTTACGGCGAAGAGGGAATCGTCGGCGATCAATCGAGCGATCATCAGTGGGTTGTCGATCCTCTCGACGGCACGGTGAATTATTTCTACCAAATCCCGCACTTCTGCGTTTCGATCGCGCTCCGGTTCAAAGGCGAAATTATCGTCGGCGTGATTTACGATCCGATGCGCGAGGAAATGTGGAGCGTGCAAAAAGGAGAGAAGCCGCGGTTGAACGGCGAGCATTTTCGCGTGAGCGAGCGGACGGAATTGTCCGAAGCGATCGTGTCGGTCGGCCTCGCCAAGACTGACGACACGATCGATACGAATTTGCCGCTGCTTCAAGCGATGGTGCATAAGGTGCGCAAATGCCGCGTGCTCGGCAGCGCTGCGCTCGACATGGCTTACGTCGCGTGCGGGCGGTTCGACGCGTACATCGAACGCGGCATCAGTTTGTGGGACATCGCTGCGGGATGGATTTTAATTGAAACCGCCGGCGGCAGCGTCGATTTGCGTCCGCGGACAGACATGAAAGATAAATACAGCATCGTGGCCTGGAACGGCGCGATGGATTTAAAATTGTGAGCACGACCCGCAGCGGAATCGGTTACGACATTCATCGCCTCGGCCAAAATCGAAAGCTGATCCTCGGCGGCGTGGAGATCCCCTACTTGCTCGGACTGGAAGGACACTCCGATGCCGATGTTCTTTCGCACGCGATCGCGGACGCGTTGCTCGGCGCGGTCGGCGCGGGCGATATCGGCCAACATTTTCCCGACACCGATCAATCGATTCGCGGAATCAGCAGCATGGATATTTTGAAACGCGTGGCCGAGGTGCTCGCGGAAAGGAAAGCGCGAATCGTGAACGTAGACGCGACGGTGATCGCCGAAGCGCCGAAGATTGCGCCACAGATTCCGGCGATGCGGAAGAAAATCGCCGAAGCGCTTAAAGTTTCCGATTCGCAGATCAGCATCAAAGCGACGACGAACGAGCGACTCGGACCGATTGGCCGCGGCGAAGGAATGTCGGCGATGGCGATTGCGAGCGTCGAGCAGGATTAAATGGCGCTGCGCTTCTTTAACACCTACTCGCGCGAGATCGAGGAACTCAAGCCGCGCGAGAATCGCAAGATCGACATCTATACCTGCGGGCCGACCGTTTACAGCCGCGCGCATATCGGAAATTTTCGCGCCTACATTTTCGAGGACCTGCTTCAGCGTCATCTCGAAGCCCGCGGATTCAAAGTTCATCGGGTGATGAATCTCACGGACGTGGACGACAAAACGATCCGCGGCGCGCGCGACGCGAAACAGCCGCTGCAAAAGTTCACGCAGCAATTCAAGGACGCGTTCTTCGAAGATGCGGACAAATTACGGATCAAACGCGCCAACGATTGTCCTGCCGCGACCGAGCAGCGTTACGTCGACAAAATGATCGCGATGATCGAGGCGTTGATTTCAAAAGGCCTCGCGTATCAAGCCGATGACAAATCGGTTTACTATCGAATCAACAAATTCCCAAACTACGGCAAGCTCGCACACATCAACCTCGACGAATTGCAATCGACCGGGCGGGTGAAGAACGACGAATACGACAAGGAACACAT
>QHOZ01000029.1 GCA_003219495.1 Verrucomicrobiota bacterium
GCAATCAAGATGCACACTCAAAAGATGACCGTGGACGAAGCGACCAAGTTTTTTCAGGAGAACTGCTTTTACGAAGAAAAACCGGCCCGCGCCGAAGCGATGCGCGGCACGTTCGATCCCGGCTATCTCAATTACACGCTCGGCAAATTGCAGATCTTGAAATTGCGCGCCGATTACAAAGCGCAGGAGGGCGAGCATTACTCCGCGCAGAAATTTCACAACGAGCTGCTCAATCACGGCATGCCGCCGATTCGATTGCTTCGCGAGCTCATGCTCAAAGACAAATCGAAGTGGAACGACGTGTTGTAATCTCCTGCTCCTGCTCCTGCCCGATGTCGCTTTGAGACGGCGGGCTTGTCCCGAGTCTCGATCTTTACGCACATTACGTGACCACTCATGGCTGTTTTTCTTAGAAAGACAGTCATTAATTAGTTCTGTCTGATTTGTTTTTCGAGAATTGGCGGCGATGCGTTTTTTTCAGACAGCGTGAGGGGCCGTATCCGCGTGCGACAGCCGATTTAGTCTTCCTCTTCCGTGCCTAACAATTCCTTCAACATCGGCTGCGGATTGCTCGGCAATTCTTCGACGTCGCGCAATTTCTTCGTGATCGCGCGCGAACGCACCGCAACTTTGTCCATATCGCTCGAAGCTTGATCGAGCTTCTCCTTCACCTTTGTGAGCGAATCGCCGAACTTCGCGAACTCGCTCTTCACTCCCGCGAGCAGATTCCAAACTTCGCTCGAGCGCTTTTGGATCGCGAGCGTGCGGAAACCCATTTGCAAACTGTTGAGCAACGCGGCCAGCGTCGTCGGTCCGGCAAAAATCACGCGACAATCGCGCTGCACTTGTTCGACCAAGCCGACGCGACGGATCGCTTCGGCGTACAATCCCTCCGTTGGCAAAAACATCAGCGCGAAATCCGTGGTCCGCGGCGGATTGATGTATTTCGCGCAAATATCTTTCGCGCTTTTTTTCAACTGCACTTCGAGGCTCTTCATTGCGTCATCGACCGCGCCCGAATCGCCTTTGTCCTGCGCGGCCAGCAATCGCTGATAATCTTCGGTTGGAAATTTTGCATCGATCGGCAACCAAACCGGCGCGCCGTTCTCGTCACCGGGCAACTTGATCGCGAACTCAACGCGATCAGCGCTGTCCTCGCGCGTCTTCACATTCCTCGAGAATTGATCGGGCGTGAGCACCTGCTCGAGCAACGAGCCGAGCTGCACTTCACCCCAGCCGCCGCGCATTTTCACGTTGCTCAAAACTTTGTGCAGCCCGCCCACATCGCTCGCGAGTTGCTGCATCGCGCCCAGTCCTTTGTGCACCTGCTCGAGCCGCTCGCTTACCAGCTTGAACGATTCACCAAGCCGTTTCTCGAGCGTTCCCTGCAATTTCTCGTCGACCGTCGCGCGCATCTTGTCGATCTGCTTCGCGTTGTCCTGCTGAATTTCTTTCAAACGAAGATCGACAATCCCGCGCACGCCTTCGAGTGATTTGCTCAATTCTTCGCGCTGATTTTTGGCGACGGTGGCGCCTTCCTCGCGGTTTCGTGAAAATTCATCGCGCAATCCGCGATCGAGCATTTCCAAGCGTCGAATCAATTCGGCCTGGACTTCGGAGCTCGCGTCCTTGTTCGCGCCGCGTTTGGAAAGAAGGAACAGGATCGCCACGATCAATCCGCCGCCGACTAAACCGAGGATCAAATAAAGCGTCGGGGTCATCCTTTTGTCATGTCGAGCGGAGTCGAGACATCTCTAAATATTTCGGGGGCATCGATTGAACTCGTTCGTCTCCCGACTCTCTCGCCGCTACCCTCGCGGCGCAACCGTTCATCTCGCTCGTCCCACTCGCTCTATTCCTCGACTTCGCTCGGAATGACAAGTGACGGAATTAGAATCGCAACTTCATTCCGCCGTAATACGCGGTTCCGAGCGCCGGAAATCCAAACACCTCCGAATAATGTTCGCCGGTCAGGTTATTGACTCGGCCGAAGATCGACATGTGCAAATTGATCTCATACTCCGCGGCAAAGTTCACGAAGTTGTAGTCTTCGATGTCGATGTTCGGACCGAAGAAGAGCGGATTGAGTTCCTCGCGTGCGTTGACCCACTTCGCCTCGATCGTTGTGCGCAATTTGTTGAGCCAGAGATACGATCCGGAAACGTAAACTTCGTTGCGCGGCCGGCGCGGCAAACGTGAGCCTTCCGGCGTTGGAATGTCCGCCGACGAAGTTTTCTCCGCTTCCAAATAAGTATAGCTCGCGCTCAACAACAGATTCGGAATCGGCGTTGCGCGGAATTCTGTCTCCACGCCTTGCGTCTCAGCGGACCCGAGGTTCAACGTTTCAAACAATCCATTCAGGCCGATCAGGTTCGACAAATCGTTGTGAAAATAAGTCGCCCCGAACGTCACTCGCCGATCCCACAAGCGCTGCTCGAATCCCGCGTCCCATCCAAAATCCTTTTCCGGCTCCAATTGCGGCGACGGCTGACCAGGAAACGGATTAAATCGAAAAATTTTGTCCTGACTGCTCGGCGGACTAAATCCGGTCGCGACGCTCGCGTGCAACGTCGTGTCGGTTTTGTCGATCTTGTTACTGCTCGCGACGCGATAAGTCCAAACGTCGCCGAATTGATTGAAGTGATCGATTCGTCCGCCGCCAACCAAAATGAAATTGTCGATCGGCATGAGCGTTGCCTGCGCGAATCCCGCGATGTCCTCGGTTTCATCGCTGATGAATTTTTTCCCGAACAAGGTGAACGGCCGTTCCTGGCCGGCGAGAACGTGGTCGAAGAAGAATCCACTCGTGAAGGTGCTCCACGATGCGGGCCGCAGATCGTTTTGGTAATCGAGCTGCGTGCGCCGAAAGAGCGCGCGCGTCGGACCAATGAACGTCGTGCCTGGCAGAAAGCCGTCGAAGTTCGGATCGTTGATTTGCCGCTCGTGGTCGTAATCGAAAACGATCTTGTGCTCCCACCAATCCGTCGCCTTCCAATCGACGTGCGGTCCAATCAGCCAGCGTTCGGTCAAGAAATTATCGAATCGCTTTGGATTGAAGATCGTGTTCGGATTTCCGGTGTCGCTCAGCGAATAAGTAATCAACGTTCCAACGCGAAGATTTTCCGAGAGCGATAAACCGAGATCGGCGATCTCCGCGGTGTTCCGATATTGATTGTTCGGACGCGCGTTGTCCGTGTCGAGGCGACTGACGCCAACGGAATAATCGAACATGTCGATCTTGCCGTCGCTCGCGAGCGATTCGCGAAAAGTGCCGTAGGTGCCGCCTTCCTCGCTAACCATCAACCCGGGCGTTCCGGTTCCTTGTTTGGTGAACAATTGAATCACGCCCGCCATCGCGCGCGGCCCGTAGACTGTGCTTTGCGGTCCGCGCACAACCTCGACACGATCGATGTTGTCGGTCGTGAAATCGGCAAAGTTAAACAGACCGGCAAGACCTTGGTTGATTGGAATGCCGTCGAGCAAAACTTGCGTGTGCTCGCTGCGCAATCCGCGTGTGAAGACCGAAGTCAGTTGCCCCGCGGTGCCGCTTTGGACAACCGAAAGTCCGGGAACTTCGCGCAACGCGTCGCTCACGCGCTCGGTTTGTTTGATCTCGAAATCCTGCGAACCAATCACGCTCACGCTCGCGGGCGATTGATCAATCGGAATATCGAATCGCGTTGCCGAAACGACAACGCCAGAAGCTTCGGGTAATTGATCGCCATCAGCAGTCGTCGATGTCGATCTTGTGACGTCTTCAGCGCGGATTGCAGCGGCCGCGCTCAATAGAATTAAAAAACATAATGGGCGAATTTTTCGCATAACAAGTTTCCTCCAACTCGAGAGTCGGACTTGTTTGTAGCGGTCCCGCAGCTGCGGGATCGGGACGCATCGCCCAGCTCTCATTCTTCTTTTTGCGAAGAAGTTTTTCCGCGGTCCGAGCCGGACTGGCACTTACCAGAGGTTCGGTTTTGCAGCGCAGACGCGAACTCAGGTTCCTTTAACTGGGTCCAACGTCACGCTGGCGAATGAGGTGGAACGGTCGAATATTCTGGCTCCTGGCTTAACGAAGCCGCTTTTACGGCATCACCTTCTTCCCGCCTTCACCGATCGCCTTGCGACCGATTGGCCTTGGGAAGTCGTATCCAGTTACAGCAGCGCAACTGCTCCCGGTTTACACGGGATTTCTCGCGCCGATCCACTTACTTTTTTTTCAAGCTCGCAAAGAACTGGATCGACAACTAGCGGGCCGAACCCTGCGACTCAAGCGCGAAATTGCGCAGGGCGAGACGCGCCTCTACAATTGCTGGCGAACTGTGGCCCAATCTCCTTCCAACTTTCTCGTCACCGGCGGCGCCGGCTTCATCGGCTCGAACCTGACGCTCACCCTCCAGGAAAATTTTCCGGAGGCGCGCCTGACCGTGATCGACGATTTCCGCTCCGGCGATTTCAAAAATCTGCGCGGCTACCGCGGCGATCTGGTCGCGCAAAATTTAGCCACGCTCGATTGGAAGGAACAATTCGGGAACGAAAAGTTCGACGCGATTTTTCATTTGGCATCGATCACGGACACGACATTGCACGATCAGTTCATTCAGGTGCACGATAATGTCGAAAGTTTCCGGCGGCTCTTGAATTTCGCGCGGCCGAACAAAACGCGGATTGTTTACGCATCGTCCGCATCGACCTACGGCGCGGCGACGACGGCGAGCGTTGAGACGAATGGCGCAGCACCCGCGAACGTTTACGCATTTTCAAAAGCGATCATGGACAATCTCGCAGTCCGCGAAGCCAGGGAGAACCCGAATTGGATGATCGTTGGTTTACGCTACTTCAACGTTTACGGCCCGCGCGAAGCGCACAAAGGAACGCCCGCCAGCATGGTCTTACATCTCGCGCAGCAAATGAAAGCCGGACAGCGGCCGCGCATTTTCAAACAAGGCGACCAAAAGCGCGACTTCGTTTACGTGAAGGACATTGTCGATGGCAGCATCCTCGCGCTCGAAGCGAAACAGAGCGGCATTTACAATCTTGGCTCGGGCCAGGCACGCTCGTTCAACGAGCTCGTCGATGTGCTCAACAAATGTCTCGGCACAAAATTTCAGCCCGATTACATCGAGAATCCGCACGCGCATTATCAAAACTTCACCGAAGCGGATTTGGAGCGGGTTCGCACCGCGCTTGGTTATCAACCACAATTCTCACTCGAACGCGGCGTCGCGGATTATATCGAGTGGCTTTATCCTGAAGCGAAGTAGCGGCGTTATCCCTCCCAGAAAAACTTCGTTGGCCGTTTAATTTCCGGCGGCAAACTTTTGTGCACCGGACAATTGAGCGCCGTTTGCTCGAGCACTTCGCGATGCGGCGAATCCGGCGGCAACGGGATGTGAACTTCTTGCGGCAGCGCAACAATCCGGCGCGGCGCGTCACTCGACATTTCTTTCTGCACCGACACTTTCATCCCGCGAAGATCGACACCGAGCGAATCGGCTTTGATTCCCAGTCGCGACCAGATCGGTCGGCGAAAACGCTTCGCCTTTGCCTTTGTTGTCCGCCGGCGCATCGGTCGCGAGTTTGGACTTCGAAGGCCCGTGCGTTGCGTCGCAATGCAAATTCCCGGTGTACTCAACGTCGACTCTGACCATGTGGAGATTATGCGATGCGCGCGATCAGGGTGCAATCACGGGCGATTGCTGAATTTTATCGCGATGTGCACCGAGCTCATCGCGGAAAACTTTTGTAAGATCTACATCGTGCAAAACGATCAGGTCGCTGTCGTGCTTTTTCACATCGTCGTTCTGCCAGGCTTCGTTCCACCAGCAAAAGCCGACGATCCGCGGCCACTTTTCAGAAAACAATTCCTCGAACGCCGCTTTCGCCCAGCTCCCGCAATTCAAATACCGGTTATGAATATCGCAGCCGAATTCCGCGATGAGGATCGGCTTGTCCTGCGCGAGTTTTGTGAGCCGCTGGTACGACTCGTCCAATTTGAAATACAAACTCTCGGTGCCGTTCAAGGCGAGCCAATCGCAATAGTCTTCTCCCGGAAAATAATTTTCGAACGCGTTCCACTTTTGTTCCGGCTCGCCGAGCCAGTTCACGTGCCAGACCCACGTGAGATTGTCCGCGCCTTCCGCCCGCATTAGATCGACAATGTGTCGATAGGCCGCGACGTAGCGTTTCGGACCTTCGACCGCTCCGCCGTTCCATTTTCCATTCCAACTAAACCAGTTCCCGTTCGCCTCCGTCCCCCACTCGATCAGGAACGGCGATCCGAAATTTTTCGCGTCGCGCGCCCACGCCCGAAGATCGACATCGAACTCGCCGGCGATGATCTTCGCGAGCGAAAAGCTTTTCTCCCCGTGCTTTTGATCGACATCGGACCGCAGCATCAGCCGCACGTATGGAATTTTTCCGAGATCGCGGATCCAGCTGCACATCTGCGCAGGAAATTTTCTCGATTCGAACCAGTTGTCGGAAAAATAAACCCATGCCGTTTTCGCGCCGACCGCCTTCTCGTAACGATCGACATCCGCGGGCGTGACATCGTGCTCGGTCGGATCGTGCGTGTCCGTGCCGACGCCGCCCCAATAAAATCCGTGATAAATTTTTCCAGCCGGCGGCGGTTGAACGCGCGCTGTTTGCGCATTTAGGCTCGAGACGCAGGCAAGCAGGAGCGCGCAGAGAAATTTCACCACCACAATTGTAGGGCGGGCGATCCGTCTGCCAACTGTCCGAGCGGGACTGGCATTGGCCGACAGATTGCCTCACCCCACAACCGGGAGGCACAGTGCGCGGTCGCGGCGCGCTCCTCTTCTTCGCCTAACCCTTTTTCGCCGCGTCCCGCAAATGTTTCACGCGATCGTGCGCGCTTTTGATTTCACTGAACTGACGCGCGACGGTTTCGCGCATTTGTCCAGTCAGCTCGTCACGCATCGCTTCTTC
>QHOZ01000188.1 GCA_003219495.1 Verrucomicrobiota bacterium
GGACACTGTCGGCGTTGCGATTGTCGATCTTGTCCGCAAGCATCGCGCGCTCAGTGGCCGAATGTTCTTTGTCCGCTTCGAGGTGGACCGAGAAATATTCGTAGCCTTTTGGATCGTTGAAGCCGTAATGCTTCTTCAATCCGTCGATCTTCGATTCACAAATCGCGGGAATCTGAGACTCGTAGGCGTACAGCGCCGCCAAACCTTCGGTGGTCGAGTTCTCGCCGCAAACTGCGCGAAACGTTTCAATCAAGTCTTTCGTTTCCGGCTCCCGCTTCGTTTCGAATTCATGAACGCCGAGCGCGTTCGCGAATTGTTTCCAAAGCTCCGGATGATTCGGTGAACCTGCTTCTTCATCGATCAAGTTTTGGAGAATTTGCTTCCGCGTCGGCTGATCGTCACACTTCGCATGCACGGCCGAGAGATAAGTCGGAAACGCAGCCACATGATGATAATACTGCTTCGCGTAATCAGTCAGTGCCTCTTTGCTCAGCTCCCCGCGCACCCACGCGAGATAAAACGGATGTTTCAAGAGATGCTTCCCCGCGATGTCATTGTCGATCTGATCGAGATATTGATTCATAAGTTTTGCTTTGAATTTGGCTCAATGCCAGTCACCGCTTTTCATGCCGAAGTAGACGCACGGGATGGAAAGAAGCAAGCGCGCAATGGTTACGTATTTTTGATGTGGCGTGATTTTCGGAATGAACTCCATGCTTGGAGTCCAAATGAGTCCGAGAAATAGCGTAGGCAGCGCATTCCCATCTCCGCTGAAAAATCTTCCCGCGCTGATGATGAGCATGATGCCGAAAGCAATGCCAAACGTGATGTTCGTCACGCCCCAAGCAATGATTGACTGTTGGCGTCGCGTCGCTTGAAGCAAGATCAATGGAAGCAGAATGATTTCGACTACGACGATGTCGAGAGTGTCGCCAATATATTGGCCCCGTGGAACGCCAGACGGTCCCGAAAACAAAGACCAAGCGAGATGAATTATTCCCCCAATCAGAACGAGCAAGCCGACCGGCACGTACCGAGAAAGAGGTCCGAAGACTTTCAACATGTTGAATTGCAAACGGCGTTTCGAGCTTCTCAGCATGCGTTTTGAGAATCTCCGAGAGTCTTCCCATCATTTACTCGGGTTGCTTACGCGGATTTCAAAATGTGTTTGATGCCGCGGATCGGGATGACGACCCAGTCGGGCCGATTGTTGAGCTCGTAGCCGATCTCGTAGACGGCTTTGTCGAGGAGATAGGCTTCGAGAAGAATTTGGAAGTCCTCGGCGTTTTGTGGGACAAAGGTCGCGCCTGTGGTGATGTCCAAATATTTTTGGAGAAAAAGGCTGCTCATCTGCCGATACCAAATGTCGGCCCAGCGTTCGAGAAATGGAACGTCTTCCGCGCGCATCGCGGGCTGCCAGAGCGCGCTGTAAGCGGCGTATTGAAATGAGCGCATCATGCCGGCGACGTCGCGCAGCGCGGAACGTTTCAGTTTGCGCTCGCTCATCGGACGCGCCGGCTCGCCTTCGAAGTCGAGAATGACGAAATCGCGCCCGGTGTTGAGGACCTGGCCCAAATGATAATCGCCGTGGATCCGAATTTTCGCGGCGTTCGCTTTGCGATCGAGCAAACGTTTCTCGCGCGCGAGAATTTCCTTCTCAGTGCCGAGCACATCTTTGGCTTCGTCTCGCAAATGTTCCGGAACATCGTTCAGCTTTTTTCGCAAAGCATCGAAGTTGCGTTTCAATAGCGCGCGCATGCTTTGATAAACCGAGCGCTGCGCCATCGCGTTGAACGGCTCGGGCGCGAATTGCGGATCGTCTTTAACGGATGCGAGCGCGAGGTGCAGCTCTCCGGTGCGTTGCGCAAGCAATCGGTTTTTTTCCGGATAAACGCCGCCCACCATCTCGTCGATCAAGGCCGCGGCGGGCGCGGTTTCATTTTGCAATGCGGCTTTGCCTGCGAGAACACGTTCGTAATAACGGCCGACGTGATCGAGCGTCATGGTCCAGGCATCGCCCTCGGCTTGCACTGCGTTTTGCAATAAACACACGACTGTCGGTTGCGCTTTGTCGCGGCGATATTCGATGGCGCCGCTGTAAGCCGGCACATTTTCAAATCCGGCGCGCTCGGTAAGGAAACGCGTGACTTCGACATCCGGGTTCACCCCGTCTTCTAGCTTTCGGTAAAGCTTGAGGAAAAATTTGTCGGCGTAGAGCACAGAGGAATTACTTTGCTCGGCGCTGAGTACGTGCGACGCGGGGACGTTGTCGATCTTGCCAACGCGAGGATTGATCAGGCCGACGAGTTTTCCATTGCGACCGCTCGCCGGTTGTCGATCGAGCATCAGCCGGAAAAGTTTTTCGCGGAACTCATGGTCCCAAACCGCGTCGAACAAAATGGAGCCGTCTTGGAATTGCGCGATGACGGCGTTGGGCGCAGCCTGCGAAATTGCTTTCGCTTTTTCGGGCGGCGCGATTTTTACCGGCAGCGAATAGTGTTCGGTTGGACCGTCGAGATAGCTGACTTCAACAACCCAGAGCTGGCCGGCATTTGTGTCCGGCGAAATAGCGGAACGCTCGATGACGCGCATTTGCCGAAGCGTTCTCGCTTTCGCGCCGAACCAGCGGCAATTCGCAATATATTCCGGCAGGATCTCGGTCTCGAGCCGAGCGCGCGCGCCGTCAGCGAGCAACGATTGCAATTCCGGCCGCGCCTTCAACGTCGGGAGCACGCGTTTCTTTTCCGCGCGTTTGCGCGCGCTTTGCGGTTCGAGCGTGAACCAATAGGACGAATGCCCGTTGAGCGTGAGGAAGTAGGGCGTCTTCTTGATCGGCGGGAAATGGCTTCGCCCGATTATCTCCAGCGGAATTGAGCCGGCGAACTTGGAGAGATCGAGCTCGGCGAATTGCGAAAAGCGCGAAAGATTCACCACGCCGAGAACGGTTTCATTTTCGTAGCGGCGCAAAAAGGCGAGCACTTTGGGATTATCGGGCAAAAGAAATTCGATCGACCCGCGCGAGAACGCTTTGAAATTTTTTCGCATCGCGATGACGCGCCGCATCCACCAAAGCAACGACGATAAATTTCTCTGCTGCGTTTCGACGTTGATCGCTTCGTAGTGATATTCGGGGTCGATGATGACCGGCAGATGGAGTTGTTGCGGATTCGCTTGCGAAAAGCCGGCGTTGCGATCGGGGCTCCACTGCATCGGTGTGCGGCAGCCGTTGCGATCGCCCAGGTAGATGTTGTCGCCCATGCCGATCTCATCGCCGTAATAAATGATCGGTGTGCCGGGCATGGAAAAAAGCAACGCATTCAGGATCTCGATCTTGCGCCGATTGTTATTGAGCAAAGGAGCGAGCCGCCGCCGGATACCGAGATTGATGCGGGCGGTGGGATCGTTCGCGTAGACGCGCCACATGTAATCGCGCTCCTCGTCCGTCACCATTTCGAGCGTGAGCTCGTCGTGATTGCGCAGAAACATCGCCCACTGACAGGTCTCGGGAATCGGCGGCGTCTGATCGAGAATGTCGATGATCGGGAACCGATCCTCCATTTGGAGCGCCATGAACATTCGCGGCATGAGCGGGAAATGAAAATTCATGTGCGACTCATCCCCATTGCCGAAGTACGCGGCGGCGTCTTCCGGCCACTGGTTCGCTTCCGCGAGCAACATGCGCCCGGGAAATTTCTCATCCACATGTGCGCGCAGTTTTTTCAGGTAAACGTGCGTCTCAGGTAAATTTTCGCAGTTCGTGCCTTCGCGCTCGTAGAGATAGGGCACCGCGTCGAGGCGCAATCCGTCCACGCCCATCTCAAGCCAGTAATCGCAAATTTTCTGAACGGCGTCGTGAACGGCGGGATTGTCGAAATTCAAATCCGGTTGGTGCGAATAAAAGCGGTGCCAATAATAAGCTTTCGCAACCGGGTCCCAGGCCCAGTTCGACGTTTCGAAATCTTTGAAGATGATCCGCGCCTCGGAATATTTTTCCGGCGTGTCGCTCCAAACGTAAAATTCGCGCTCAGGCGAACCGGGCGCAGCGCGCCGGGATTTTTGGAACCATGGATTTTGATCGGAAGTGTGATTGATCACCAACTCGGTGATGACGCGCAGGCCGCGTTGATGAGCGGCGTCGAGGAAGGCGCGAAAATCTTCGAGCGTTCCGTAGTTCGGATTAACGTCGTAATAATCGGCGATGTCGTAGCCGTCGTCCTTCAAAGGTGAGGGATAAAACGGCAGCAGCCAGATCGCGGTGACGCCGAGCTCCTGCAAATAATCCAGCTTTTGAATTAACCCGCGGAAATCTCCGATGCCGTCCCCATCGCTGTCGGCAAACGTTTTGACATGCAGCTCATAGATGACCGCGTCTTTGTACCAAAGCGGATCGGCAATGGATTCTTGGGCGCTCCCTGGCATGACCAGCTACTTTGCGGCACAAAACGCGCCGCGCAATGACGCGGTTGATCGACATCTACGAAATCGCGCAAAAAAAAGCGGCCACGTTTCCGTGGCCGCTCTCGAAAACTGTCTTCGCGATTAGCCTTTGATTTTGGTGATGTGCGCCGCAATGCACTGCCATTTCCCGCCGCGCATCATCCAGGTGTCGGTGAAAAGGTAGGTGCGATCGAAAGCTTTTCCGTCTTTGCCGGTTCCAGTCTCGCGCGCCCGACCGGTGACGACAGCGACGTTGCTGCCGTACATTTTGACGTTGAGGCGTTCGTTCTTCGCCTTCTTGTAGGTGTCTTTGTCTCCTTTGAGTTCAGAGAGCACATCGGAGCGGCCGGTGAATTTATTTCTCGATGACACACCGGTGAAATCCGGCGCGATCAAGCCCGATATTGTAGCGGAGTCATGTTTCATCACCGCGACCTCCCAGGCATTCTCGGCGTCGCGCGGAGCCATGTTCTTGGTCGTTGTATTGGCGGAAGCGGCGGA
Source organism: Verrucomicrobiota bacterium (assembly GCA_003219495.1). Next base: position 4,939 of record QHOZ01000188.1, read on the forward strand.
CGTCGCCGGCTTAGCTGCGTTCGTGCTTTTCTCGGCGGCAGCTGGCGAAGTGGCAGGCGATGCTGCTTTGGCCGGCTCAGCTTTCTTTTCTGCGGTCGCGGCCGGCGCCGTGGATTCCATTGGCTTTGCGGCCGGCGTTTCCTCCACTGTGGCGGAAGCTTTTTCTTCAGTTGCAGGAGCGGTCGATTCCGCGGGTGAAGCCGACTCTTCCTGCGCAAAGGTGATCCCGACGGCGAAGGTTAATGATGCTATTGAGAGAGGCAGTTCGTCGTCAAGGTGTTATCCGCGCGATGGCGAAAGTCGTAGACGCCGCTCAACGCTGGAAGTAGAACAGAATGATGTCCTCGGCGATTGACCCAATCTCGCCAACCGAAGCGCCCGTCGTTCCGGCGGACGCCGCTTCGAAACCTATCGCCACGGCGATTCCACTCGAGCCGGGCGCTCCGAGCGATGTCGATCTCATGCTCGCGATCCAAAAGGAAGATGCGGACGCGCTTTCTCAACTTTACGATCGTTACAATGGGATCGTAAAAGCGCTGATTTTACGAATTCTTCACAACGACACCGAAGCGGACGATCTTCTCCAGGAGGTTTTCATGGAAATCTGGAACCAGGCGAAAAATTTCTCCGCGGCAAAAGGCAAGCCGCTCGGCTGGATGGTCACATTGACCCGGCGACGCGCGATTGACGCCCTCAGAAAAAAACAGGCTTACGCCCGGGCGGAGGAGCGGTTTCAAGCCGAACCTGAACAGCAACCCCTTGCCTGGGTGCAAAATGTGACCGAAGACGAGATCCACGCCGGCGATACGCGCGTTTTGATGGCTAAAGTGATCAATTCTTTGCCAGTCGCCCAGCAGCAGGTCATCGAGCTCGCATTTTTTCAGGGCATGAGCCAGCGCGAAATCGCCGCTCATACGAATATACCCTTGGGCACGGTGAAAACCCGGCTCGAATTGGGCTTGAAAAAGATTTATGACGGACTGAAGGAGTTAAAGGATGAGCTTTGAGGATTTCCAAAACAGCGCGCGGCTGTACGTGATCGGGGCTTTAGAACCCGAAGAGCTGCAAGATTTTGAAGCGGCTCGAAAGCTCTACGGCACTGCGGCCGAGGATTTCATTCAGCAGTGCTACGCCCTTCATGAGGCGTTCGCTCTCAGCCTGAAGCCCGCCAAAGCTTCCGGCGCGATCAAGGACAAACTGATGGCGATGGTCCGAGAGCGCCAGAAACAGGCCGGCCCGGGTCCGGGTTAATTTCGCGGTCGTGCTCCGTCGCGTAGTCATCTTTTGCGGCGCTCTCATTGTTCTCATCACGCGCGCGCATGCCGCGCCCAATGACGTCTCTTCGCTCGCGAATAATTATCTCGATCATTACTTCGCG
>QHOZ01000030.1:0-1832 GCA_003219495.1 Verrucomicrobiota bacterium
CTCTCGATGGATAAGATCGACAACGTCTATTATATCAAGACGCCCGCCGAAAAAACGGCGGAGCCGACCGAAAGCGACAGTTATCAGTTCAGCTACGCGCGTGCGAAAGATGTTTCGCCGCTAGTCGCTTCGCAATTGGCAAGCAAAGATCCACCTCAGATCGACGAGCGTACGAACACAGTTTTCTTCCGCGAGACCCGCAGCAACATCGACAACATCCGCAAAATGCTGGTGCAGATCGATAAGCCAACGCGCCAGGTCATGATCGAAGCGCGCTTGGTGGAAGTTAGCGCCGATCCAGTGCAAGCATTTGGAATTAACTGGGCGGGAACGTTCGGTAGCGCATCCAGTCCGAAAACGGTCACGTATGGCAACCCACTTCCATCGGGCAGCCCTGCGCCGGGCGCCAACCCAGCGACTGGCGGATTCGGCCTTGGCAATCCGGAGAATCACAATCTGTTCGGCAATCTCAGTCATTTGATCCCCGGACAATTTGCAATTCTTACTGTGCCGCAATTATCGGCTACGCTGATGGCTTTGAATGAAGACGCTGACGCGGAATTCCTCGCGAACCCGCGCGTGGTCACGGCAGACAACCAACAGGCGAAGATCGAAGTGTTGCGCAACCAGCCGGTGCCGCAGTTGAACTTCAACGAGCAAACCGCGACCGCGGTGTTCGGTGGATTTCAGGACAAAACGTTCGGCAATACGCTGATTGTTCGTCCGTCGATCAACAAAGACAATTACATCACACTTTCCGTCAAACCGGAGATCAGCAACAAAGTCAGCGATTTCCATTTCCAATTCCAAGGTGCGGATGTTTTCAGTCCGATCATCGACAAGCGATCGCTTGATTCGAACGTGCTAATTAAGAGCGGTGACACGCTCGCGCTCGGCGGTTTGATTTCCGACCAAGTTTCCAAGGCGCGCACGAAAGTGCCGCTCCTGGGCGACATTCCACTCCTCGGGTATGCATTTCAAAGTCACGATAACGAGCGGCATAAACGTAACCTGCTGATCTTCGTTACGCCTTCGATCATCGATCAGCGCTACGGCACTGGCTTGGAAGATCAAGTGGCTGGAGTGCGTCACGTCGGTGAAGAATATGCGGACCCGAACGGCTGGCGTAACAATGCCAAAGGCGCGGTGCGGTTAGTTCCGACTGCGCATCGTCAGCTCGCCGCAGATTACGCGAAACCGGGCTCCCCGCCGGCGCCTGAAGAAGCGACGCAAGTTCAATTCAAGAGCGACGTCAAAGATCGCGACGAATAAAAATTTTTGGATGTGGGGTTTGGGTTTTTGGACGGCGCAAAATCGAATCGCACGCGCGGAACGGTAATTTTTCCGTATGGCATATCTACTGCTGAATAGTAATTATGAAGTTATCCCTTCGCGCTATTGCCGCGTTCACGCTTGTTCTCGCCCTCAACTCTCCTCACGCGGCTCCTCCTCCCGGCGCAGGTGATCTAGTTGTTGATATTTCCTTTTATAACAGTCGCATCGTTGGCCAAACCGGCGCGCTCAGCGGGCAGGTATTTCGCGCGATTTATGCGGCGACCAGTCCGCGCACAAGAGTCACTGATAAAAACATCGTTTACGCGATTCCTCATGATGCAAGTGCGCCGCTCTACAATTCCGCGCAAGTGGACGGCAACATCGTCCTCATCGACCGCGGCTTCGTAGAGTTCGACGTGCAGGCCGCGAACGCGGCCGCTGCCGGCGCCGCCGGCATCATCGTCGTGAACAACATCGGCGACCCAGCAGTTCCAAGCATGCAGCAAACAACAGGTGGCACGCCGCCCGATGTCATGATTTCCCAAAACGACGGGGAC